>JAFTSO010000035.1 GCA_017467265.1 Clostridia bacterium | reverse complement strand
GGGAAAGCTCCCACCGACAAAGAATAATAAAACAAACAGCCTGCTGGAATTTGCCAGCAGGCTGTTTTTCGTTATAAAGAAAAGCGGGCAAATACCCGCTTACCTGGTAAACACAGCGCCCAGAAAACCGTTTACAAAGATTATAAACGCGTTTTCGGATAGCTTATGTTTTGGCTGGGGCGAAGTGATTCGAACACCCGAATGACGGAGTCAGAGTCCGTTGCCTTACCGCTTGGCGACGCCCCAATATGTGAGAACTTGCGTTCCTTTTACTTGCGTTATTTTATCAAACTTTTTTTCATTTGGCAAGCGTTTTTACACCCTTTTCAAAACTTTTTTCATTTTTCGTCAAAAAAAGTCTTCCTCCCCCTTTTTCAACACTTTCGCGCGTGGTATGATAAAATAAAAAACGGAGTGATTATGCTACTTTCCCAGCTCATACACAAAACCATCTACACAGGCAAAACACCGCGCGGCATCACCGTCGGCGTTTCCTTTTCTACGAAAACGTACGCAATTAAACGCTTGCTTTGCTCTACCAAAATAGTCGCGCCCTCTACCAAAACGCCCGATTTCGCCGTGAACGTATCGGCAATCTCGGCTGTCGCCGACGGAATTTCCCTTACGCACGTCCGCCCCGTCCTGCCGCAAAAACATGCAACCCTTTTTCTCGCTCTCCCCGTCTATTCCCACGACGGCACATTTTTGGGCAGTCTTACCGACGGCGACATTGAGAATTTCACGCTCGTCCGTCTATACACCGACCGATCCAACGCATTTTCCCCTTCGTCTATCGCCGTCTGCCGCGACGCGATCTTCCTGCGAAAAGAACAGCCGTATCCGCTCGGTCAACGCGTACCGTCCCCCCTGCTCTCGCAGCTAAACACCGAAGATCACTCGGTGACAAAATCCCTTTTACGCCGCGCCCTGCAACGCGGAAAACTGATCAAACTCACCCTTTCCCTGCCGCCCTTTTCAGGCGCATCTACCCCCAACGATTAACCTTCGTTCACAGAGTATTTTGCGGCAAGTTTCAACAGCCGCGCAAACAGCTCGTTGATGGCGCGAAGTTCTTCCGCCGTCCATTTTTCACGCACGGAATACCGCGCGAATTCCTGCGCGAGCGTTTCCGTTTCCAGCCGTTCGGCTGGCGAAAGCGGCGCGTCCTGCACCCCTGCGATCAATTTCCGCGCATAACCAAGCCGTACCGAACCGCGATTTTCATACGGCACGCGTTTACGTTCGTCCACCGCCCCGTCCGCGCGCAAAGCGGTATGCAACCGTGCACGCACGTACGCATTATCCCGTTCAGGCAAGCCCTCACCGCCTTTCGCCTTGATAATCAATCGTTTTTTTCTTTGCGCCTTGCGGCGCAGCAAAGCAACGGAAAACACCGTTAAAAGGCAACACGTCCCCATCGCAAGCCACGTAGTCGCACGAAAAAACGCCGCTGCCCGTACCCCCGTATCCGCATAAAACAAAACCCACTCCACACCGCCGACAACAATCGTTGCACCGCCGAAAAACGCCCACTCGTTCTTGCAAAGGCAAGCAACGACGAACGCAACGAGCAATAGACATACTCCAACGCACAATGCGACAAACAAAATCCCGTTGCCTTCCGTCCAACGATCGAGCCGATCGTACATCCCCAAGATTCGCATAAAAAACACCTCCCGTAAAAGCATATAAACTATGCCCCAACGAAAGGTGTTCTTTTTTTGCTATTTTAGCGAAATTTGGCATTTTTTATCGCAATACCCACTACACGTATCGCGATCAATCGCAAATTCAATCCATATCCACCTGAAAGCCCAGACGTATATTGACGATCGAACAAGAAATCCTTGACGGCTCGATCTTCAGCACCTTCGCCGCCGCCATACGGTATAAATCGAGCTGTAAGCGATAGCGTTCACGCAGATATTCCGCACCGTGCGACGAATATTTATAATCGACAATCCGCACCCGTCCCCCGTCTTCGTCCACCGCCAACAGGTCGATCGCGCCTTGAAAAATCATCTCTTCCGTCTTATCAAGCCCAAGCAACGCCCGATCAGCGTCCGCGCGTTTCGCATACGTGTCCTTGATCGGCAAAGCCGCCAAAAACTGCTGTTCTTTATACAGCCGCGCGCCGCGCAGCTCGTAAAACACAGGGTTGGACAAAATTTTCACCAGTTGCCCCTTATCGAGCAACGCACATGTGTCCCCGTCCGTTTTCGCCATTTGTTCTAAAAGCGCTTCAACGTGACACGTCAAGGGGGCTTTTGCGATCGGCTCGCCCTTTTCGTTCCATAAAAGAGCAAAATCAAATCGCTCTAAAAAGGCATGATAGGCAAGTCCCTCCTCGATCGCGCGATCGCGCGAACTCCGCACCACACCCTCGTGCTCACTCTCTTCAAAGCTCTCGTCCGTAACGATCTGTTTTCCAAACCCAGCGCTGTGTCCTTCGTCGTAAGCGCTGCCTGCAATCAACTGCGTAGCCGAGCTCTTTACAGGCAAATTTTCGCACCCAGCCTGCGGATACTGCCATTGATACGCGTCCATAATCGAGCGCACCAGCGCAGGATCGGGGTGATAGTCGAGAGGCTGCAGTTCGAGCTTTGGCACGTACAACAGATCGTCCACCGCGACGTATTCCTGCCAAACGGAAAAATCGGTAAACTCCGCAAACGATTTCGCGTACTTCACGTCCGACATCGCCGTCGGTTTTTCAAAGAGCATATGCAGCGCATACTTTGCGCGCGTGAGCGCGACGTAATACAAATTCAGCTCGTCCATTACCGAGCTTTCCATTTCCTTGACTTCGTGCAGACGGCGCAGACGGGTGGGGAATTTCACCATTTTCCCTTCGTCAAACGCGCGGGGTGCGAGCCCGTATTTCTCTTCAACGTACACTTCCTCGTAATCGCCGCCGCGGAAATCCGCGCTCAAATTATCCAAAATCACGACGGGGTATTCCAAGCCCTTGGACGAGTGCATCGTCAGCACCTTCACCGAATCGTCGCCGCCCCCTTCGCAAAATTCAATCTCGTTATCCAGATCGCGCAGCCGCGCCAAAAAATCGTGCACGGAGAGCGGTTCTTCCACCGACGTTTCTTCGATCAAACGGTGCATACGCCGCACGCACGACATACCGTTTTCACGCGTCAGCACTTCCCGTTCCATACCCGTCTCGCCGATGATCGCGGTGAGCAGTTCCCCAGCTGAAAGAATTTGCGCACGGTTGCGCACGTCCGCAAAATACGCGTAAAATCCCTGCAATTTCCCTGCGATACGGTCGGTCTGTTCCGCGGCATATCGCGCACATGCGCGACGGAAAAACGTTTCTCCCTTATACGCCAAGCGGATCTCCGTCAGCTCGTCCGCCGTCAGTCCGCCCATCGCAGACAACAGCGCGCTGCAAAGGGGGATATCCTGCTCGGCATTATCAACGAGCGAGAGAATATCGATCAGCGTTTTCACCTCTGCATAATCGCAAATATTCACCGCCGTCGCCGTGCTCACGGGGATATTTTCCGCGGCAAGCGCCGCCACCGTCTTGGCAATCTGTCCCTTTTTCTTCCTAGACAAAATAGCGATATCCGAATAGCGCACAGGGCGATATTCCTTCGTCTTAAAATCGTAAATCTGCGCGTGCCGTTCCCGATCGATGATGTTGCGAATCAAAACGGCAATATTGCTGGGCATCACTCCGTTTTTCTCCGCGTGATCGCGGACGGAGTACACGCCGCGCACAGCCGTGTCCTTCTCTTCTTCGCCGAAGAAATGCACCTGCACGCGCCCACTCCCCACAGGGTACAAGCCACCCCGTTCCATAAACGAATCACGCGCATAATCGACAGAGCACACCTGCGGCGTCATCGCCAGCGAAAACTGGGCGTTCACCGCGTCCAGCACCTTGTCGCTGCTGCGGAAATTGCGCGTCATTTTCAAGCTCTGTCCTTCACCGTTCTCAAAAGCCCGTTGCTTTTCCACGAAAAACTTCGATTTACTGCCACGGAAACCGTAGATGGATTGCTTGACGTCCCCCACCAAAAACAGATTTTCGCCGCTGATCAGCGTGACCAGCTCTTCCTGCACGGGGTTTACGTCCTGATATTCGTCCACGAACACGCGGCGATATTTTTCACGCACTTCCGCCGCCACGTCCGCTTTTTTCAATAACGCGAGCGCCTTGTGTTCCAGATCGTTATAATCCAAAACACCCCGTTCCCGTTTCAATTCTTCGTATTTTTGATCGAATCTCAAAAGGCACACCGCCAACGCCGCCGCCGTTTCCCCCGAACGGACAAAGCGCGACAGCTCCTCTTCATAAGAGCCAACCTTGTCAAACTCGCTCTCCCACGCCTTCACCAAACGGTCTTTCAAAAAGGCGAGCCGCTCGGTATGCAAGGCGTACTCCCCCGTCGCGTTCTTCGGCTTTACGTTGCGCGTGAACCTGTTTTTTTCCACCTTTGCCAAAGCAAAATAATCGGGCGCGGCAAGCAACGCTTCCACCCAAGCGATCAGCTCGGCAACGAGCTTTTGCTGCGAAGTCTTCCCCTCGCCAAAATACATCCGCTCCGTTTCCAAACCGTCCAAATAATAACGATATTTTTCCGTGAACAGCTGATACAGATCGCCACAAACGCCGTCGAACTGCTCCCGACCGTATCCCTTCGTCGCTTGCAGATACGTTTTGTAATCGGCACGGTTGCGGAGTTTTTCATACGTCCCCGTGATGATTTTTCGCAGCGTATTATCGCTCTTTTTTCGCCAGTACAAGGACAGGAGCGAGGCAAACTGCACGTCTTGTTCTTTGTTTGCATACCCCTCGTCGAACAGTTCGTCCAAGGCTTCGTTTTTGAGCGCCACCCCTTCCGCGTCGTCGCTCCCGATCACGCGGAACGTGTTCTCCACGTCCGCGGCATAAAAGTGCGTGCGGATCAATTTCGCACAAAAAGAGTGGATCGTGGAAATGTCCGCGTTCGGCACTTCCGCCAGCTGTTCTTTAAGCGCTTTGCGCCGAAGCTCGTCCCCTTCCGCGTTGTTGATCGCCTGAATCAACGCTTCGGCGAGTTTTTCCTTCATCTGCGCCGCCGCCTTTTTTGTGAACGTGACCGCCAACAGCTCGTCCACGCCCAGCTCCCCAGCCCCGATCAGGCGAATTATTTTCTCTATCATCACCGTCGTTTTGCCGCTGCCTGCGGAAGCGGAAACGATCACTCTGCCGTTTGCGTCCAACGCCGCGCGCTGTTCCAACGTAAAATTATCATTCACGGTCGTTCCCCTCCCTTTCGTTTTTAGCGATCGCCGCAATCGTCTTCGGCTCGATCTTACTCTCCTTTCTCGGTCTGCGAACGTCGCAGTCAAAGCCGCACATTCCGCCGTATTTGCAATATTTACACCCGTCGTCGTAGGGTGTGGGCGCAATATACCCGTCTTTCAGCTCCGCACTCGCACGGCGCGAAACCAGCACCGCGTAATCGAGAAAATCACGGAATACAGACTCTTCCATCACCTTGGTCGCCTTGGCGTTATTCGTGAGCGCCGCCGCAAAATACTCGCTCTTCTTCTCCTCTGTCAAATGCACGTCGCCGCAAAGGAGCGCGTCGCGATCACCGTTCAAAAATCCCTTCATACGGAAACGCCCCTCGTCCTCGCTGGCATAGTCGATGGACGCAGGAAAATAGAACACGCCGGCAGGGATACGCTCCCCCTTTAATTCGGACATATACAGCTGCATTTGCAATTTTCTGCCCGTATAATACACGCCTGCGCCGTCGTCGATGCGCCCCGTTTTATAATCGATCACGCGCACGTATTTATCCGTTCCGTCCACCCGATCGACGCGCCCGTAAAACTCCTTCGCATTTACCTGCATTTCCGTTTGCTCTACGGCAAACGCGGAGTTTTTAATCTGCTCGTACGCCGCCACCGCCACGTCCGCGCCCTCTTTTACCAATTTTTCCGAAAAATACAACCCCGACTCCGTGTCCTGCCCCAACGCATACAGCGAACCTTTCAGCAGCTCTCTCGCCACCTCCGTCGCATATGCGCGCATTTCGTCTGCCGAGCCCATCTCTTTCGCCTTCACCGTCGTTTTTTCCAAAATTTCGTGGATAAAATTCCCCGTATCAACGGCAAGCACCGCCGTTTCGTCACGCTCTTTCAGACGCAAACCACGCTCGGCAAAATGTCGGAACGGGCACTCAAAATACCCTTCGAGCGACGTGGGCGAAATCTTTCCGTCACGGAAAAACAGCTCCTCACCCCGTTTCACCGCGATATGTCCCTCACGCTTTTGCAAATAATCCTCGTCTGCCTGCACGCCGAGCTTGTCGAGCGCTTCGTGCAAGGACGCATATTCCTGCCGCGTATCGCGGCGGTGCAGCTCAAACTCGTTGCGCTCGATCAGGTATTGCCGAAAAGCAGGCGCTAACGCACTGCAACGATAGCGAAGATCGCCGTGCGCCAGCTGTTTTTGCGCCAAAATCTTGCCGCCGCCCACCGCACCGAACGTCGCGTGGACGTAGCGGAAAATTTCACTGAGCGACGGATCACTCCCGTCCGCCGCCAACGGATAGGAAAGATAGAGCTTGTCCGAGAAGGTGCAAAGGTTCAAGCACACGCACTCGCGCGTTCGTTGATTGACTTCGGCGACGGTCGGCTCTAACGCCGCTTGTACGTCCGTCAGCCGTTTGATTTCCTTATCCGAAATGATCGCGGTGTCACCGCCAAAACGTGGCACTTCGTCCGTCATACCCATCGCAAAGAGCACGCGCACCTTTTCAATGCGGCTGTCCGTAATCCCCCCGACGAACACCGCGTCCGCTTTTAAGGGGATGAGCGAAATCTCCGTCGCGTCCAGCCCGTCCTTTAACACCGCCTCAAACTCCGCCACCGACATTTTCTTGTCCGCGGTCAGCGTTTCCGCTTCGTACAAAACACCCTTCAACGCGTCCCATATCTGCGCCAAATATCCCTTTTGCGCCACGTCCTTAATCGATTCGCCGAATTTTTCAATCTTCTCTTTTACGGCAAAATCTTCCAGCAGCTTTCTCGCCGCCGCGCAGTACGTCCTGCCCGTGCCTTCCGTCGGGATATTCTTGGTGGCGAGCGTCAACCGCGCCTTGCCCTGTTGCAATTTTGCCTGATCGAACGCCGCCACGGCGTCCCCCGTCTTGATCTCCCGTTTCGCACCGCCGCGATAGTTGGCGAATTTTAACAGATAATTGCGATACTCATCGCTCTCGCCAAAGAATAAATTCCCTGCAAGCGATTGCACGGCAAGCGGCGAAAACCGTTCGCGCACCACGCGAAAACAATCGAGCATAAACCGCGCGAGCGGATGGCTTTTCAGCGAGCGTTTTTCGTCGATAAAATACGGGATACCATATTCGCCCAGCGCCTTTTTTAGAGGCAGTGCATATCCGTCCACGTCGGGCAGCAAAACGGCGATATCCCGATACCGTACCCCCTCGTTTTCCTGCATAAAGCGGCGAATTTTCGTCGCAACGAACTCCGCCTCTGCGTTTTTATCTTCCGCCTCGAAAATCTCGATCGTGTCCGTCTCCGTCTTGTATTTGGCACGGACGGGATTGAACAATCCCTTGCGGAGCTTTTCCGCGTCGCCATCGAGCGGCGTACCCCGATCGAGCACTTCCGCCTTTCCATACTCGCGGCACACCCTTTCAAAGGCGTCCACGCCCTTGTTCGCGTACAAATCTTCCGTCCCCGAGCAGAACACGCCGAACACGTTGTCCGCCGTTTCCAACGCCGCGCGCACCGTTTCGCGCCCCTGCGCCGTGAACGAACCGTACCCCAAAAAGAACACGTTATACCCACGCAACGCCCCCTCTTCGCGGATGCGTCTGGGGAGCAAGGCGAGATATTTACTCTCGTCCAAATACCCGTTCTCCTGCAAAAACGCCGCGTACCCCTCGTAGATCAACGTCAGATCGGCGAGCTTTTTCTTCAACATATCGTCGGGCAGCTGCGCCATACTCTCACGGAGAATTTCGGGCGTAATTTCGGATGCGGAAAACTGCGCCAGCGTTTCGTAAATACACCACGCGTTATTCCCGATCCCGACGATAGACGTAAAGCATTGTAGCTTTCCTTCCCGTTGCAGGCGCGTCATAATCTCGCCCACCGCCATCACAGAGCCCTGTTTGCTAATCGTTCTACCTTCCGCTTTCAAAAACCGCGCAAACGTCGTGACGGCAGACGAAAACGTGCCGCCTGTGGCGCGGAGCAGAGCACGCTCGGCAATGAGCGTCAACCGATCTTCGCAAAAGATCAAATTCTTCTCCCCCGCGCGTTCGCGTGCGAGCGCGTATTCTGCCATCACTTCCATACACTCGGACAGCGTATAGGCTTTGAGTACTGCGTGCATAGCCAGCCCCCTAAAAATTTTTCTCATCTCTATTATAACACATCGTAAGCGATTTTTTTAGCATTTTTTCACAAGAATTTTCATTAAATCTCAAATTTGTTTTTACAAATTCAAAATTATGTGCTATAATAATAACGATTAGGAACAAAAACGGAGATTTTTCTATGAAAAAGAAAATTTTCGCCGCTTTGGCGGCAACGCTCGTAGGCGCAACGTTCGCGTTTAGCGGCTGTACTTCGGGCGATAGCAAAATCGTGTTCGGCAATTACTGGAATTACAACACCGAACCCACCAGCCACGAAACCATCGATGAAACGCTGGAATACGAAGTTTCGTTCACCCAAACGGACAGCGCGTTTATCAATTACGAACTTGATTACGACGGCACGTACGTCACGCGCCTTCTTTCGCAATCGGGCGGCACGTACCTGTTCACCAGTCAGTTGACGGTGGACGTCACCTTTACGGTGAACGGCAAGAGCGAAACCAAGCAGGACAGCGTGACGACGGAAGTCATCTTCTACGAAGCAGGCGGCACGGACAACCTGCGCCCCGTTTCGTCCAAGAAAACGATCGTCAGCCACACCCCTGCATCCAACAACGAAGCAGCGCAGCCCAAGGATTGCTATCAGCGCTACGATTACGTATTCACGACGACGTACGCGGACGGCAACGGCGTTTGCAAGAGCGTGAGTAGAATCTTTAACGAAGAAACGCAATCGTACGACAGCGCACTCGATTATGTGCAAGAATTCACTTTCGGCGCGTCGAGCGGCAAACGCAGCGTTTTGGACAACGAACAATTCTCTGTTGCTTTCCGTGCGCTGCCTGCCGGCACGAATACCAAAGTGCAAATGTTCAATCCCTTCCTTGGCTACTCGCAGACGTATGCGCTGTCGCTAACGGGCGACGCCAAAGAAAAGAGCTATAAGTACGAGCTCAACGGCGTATTGGAAGACAGAACGATCGCCTATCGCACGGCGTCGATCAGCGTGGACGGAACGTCGTCCGGGCAGCCGCAATGGGCGGAAATCGCAGCGCTCCAAGACGCAAAAACGAACGCAAACCGCAACGTGATGCTCTATTACAGCGCCCCCCTTGCCTATAATATGGGTGTATTGCAGTACAAGCTGGTCAAGGCGACCTACGTAAAATAACCAAAAATCTATACGCAAAAACGAAAACAGCGATCATATCCGACCGCTGTTTTCTATTTTTGCAAAATTTGAATATAGAGTAAATTGTTCGTTTTCTCGTCCACTTTAATTTTCTCGGAAATCTCCACGCCGCACACGGCGTACACTTCGCCGCTTGGCTCTGCAATCAGCGGCAAATACTCGCGCATATCGACGGGCGTTTTCTCTTCGTTAAAGAACTTTTTCAGCGTTTTTCTACCGCCACCAAACCGTTCGATCGTATCCCCTTCCTTGCGAAAGCGGAACACCGCCGTCGGGGGTATCTTATCTCCGTCCACACGCAAAACGCGCCACGTGCCGCAATTCTCAACGGGCGTTTTCGACACGTTCACCACGTACCGTCCCCCGTCAAACCCGTCCAAGCCAAACGGTTTTTCGTCCGATTTCACCCAAATGCATTTTTCCTTTTTCACGTGAAACACGATCGATCTTTGACACTTGACCGCCTCGATATTCTTGGGCAGATCGCACCGCGCGCCCCGTTCACTCTTTTGCAGCGCATACACACCGTCCAAATGCGCCGACGTGTAATCCCTATCCAAGCCCAAGCCTTTAAGCGCGAGCAGACACGCCCGATAAAAAAGCGGTTTTTTCTCGCAAAACGCCACGGTATATTCCCGTCCGTTTTCGCTACTCTGCTCACGCAAAAGCGCACGCGCGTATTCGTACAACAATTCGTCGTCCGCCGCCGCACGCGCCGCAAAGCGCACGATGTTTTCCGTCGCGCCGTCCACCGCGCTATTTAGCGCAGGCAAAATTTCCGCACGCAAGCGATTGCGCGTAAAACCGAGATCCCCGTTCGTGCTGTCCGTACAAAACGCCAAATTGTGCTCGGTGCAATAGGCTAAAATCTCTGCCTTTTTCCAGCCCAAAAACGGACGGATCAGCCACCCGTATTCTTCGCGCATCCCCCCCGCGCCCGTCAACGCCGTGCCGCGCGCAATACGGAAAAGCACCGTCTCCGCCTCGTCGTTTTGATGGTGCGCCGTCGCGATAAAATCCGCTTTGTTTTCGGCAATCAACGCCGCAAAAACGTCTTGACGAAAATTACGTGCAGCCGTTTCCAGACTCACTTTTTCACGCACCGCACGCGCAGGACAATCGTCGCGAAAAACTTCGAGTGGTACACCCAATCTTTCGCAAAACGCCTGCGTAAATTGCATATCCGAAAGGCTCTCGCCCCCCCTGATCCCATGCTCACAATGCACCGCAGACAGGGTATAGCCGCACGCACGCTCGTTGGTTTTGAGATAATGCAACAGCGCGACGGAGTCCGCTCCGCCGCTCACCGCTACGCATATTCTCTTGTCCGAAAATCCTTTCAAATCCATACCAAAAGCCCCGTCACACGCCCACCGTATCGCGATGAACGTCAAAAATCAATCGTGCCGCTTGTACAATTTCCCTGCCAGCATAGCCAGCGACGCCGCCAAATCTTCCGTCTTCAAAATAATATCCTTGGGCACGCGCAAGGGCGCGGGCGCGAAATTCCATATCGCCTGTATCCCTGCGTCCACCATTTGGTTGAGTACCCCCTGTGCCGCCACCTTGGGCACGGTGATAATCCCGATACGTATCTTGTGCTCTTCCACAAAATCTTTGAGCGCGGAAAGGGGCAAAATCTCTTTCCCCATCACTTGCGTACCGATGAGCTTTTCGGAAACATCGAACGCCGCCACAATATTCAGACCGTTGCTCTTGAACCCTTCATAGCCCAAAAACGCACGCCCCAAACCGCCTGCGCCGACGATCACCGCGTCCGACAGATTGTCATAGCCCAAAAACTTTTCAATATCCACGATCAACCGCGAAATCTCAAACCCCAAACGCGGCCGTCCTGCCTCCGACGACACCAGCGCCAAATCCTTCCGCACCAGCACCGACGACACCGAAATATTCTGCGCGATCACCGTGGACGAGATATACTTCGCCCCCTTCGAATTCTCTTCCTGCAAAAAATGCAGATACAACGGCATACGCGCCAAGGTCGCCTTGGAAATCTCCTTTTCGTTCTCCATATCCCTATTCTCCTGCTCTTTTTGGGCGCAATCGCACGCCCACTCCCTTTATTATACGCCTTTTTATCGATAAAAACAAGCGAAATAAACCACTGTTTTGGATTGTTTTGATTTTTTTCGCGCTTACGTGCCGAGCAAGGCAGCCAAAATCTGCGCTTTGGCGGCAAAATTTTCGCCGTACGCACGCGGCAATTCCCCCTGCCCCATATCGAGATCAAGGGCGATTTTCCCCTCGCAGATCACCACAATGCGATGCGCCAGCATACACGCCTCTTCTACGTCGTGCGTGACGAATACCGCCGTCTTTTTCTCCGCCGCCCACAGAGCGGCAAACACCGCCGAAAGCCTTATTTTTCGCGCGGTATCCAACGAAGAAAAGGGCTCGTCCAAAAGCAGTAATTCCGCGCCGCTCAAAAACGCTCTCGCGATCGCCACCCGTTGTTTCTCTCCTCCCGACAACGCACGCGGCTTTTTATGCCGCACCGCGCAAAGCTCCGTTTTTTGGAGCAACGTTTCGATCTCGTCCGCGCCGCCGCCCACGTATCGCAAATTCCCTTCCACCGTCAAATTGGGCAACAATCTCGGTTCTTGAAAAATATACCCCACACGCTCGGGCACACCGTCGATTACACCGTCGTACTCCGTCAGCCCTGCTAAGATATTGAGCAACGTCGTTTTGCCACCGCCCGATTCACCCAGCACGCACAGAATTTTGCCTTCTTCTATCTCCAATTCCAAGCCGTCGAAAACGACCTGCTCTCCATACGATTTTGAAATGCAAAGTTTCATTTTACTCTCCTTTCCACGGCGCGCGCAAAACCAAGCGCAATACTCTCCAAAATCAGCCCTACCAACGCCGTCATACAAACCAAAGCAAACAGCAAAGACATATCTGGGATTTGATTTGCGTCGTTCATAAGATATCCCACGCTCCGATACGTCCCCACCAACACTTCCGCCGACACGACGAGCTTTAACGAAAACGCGAGCGCCGCGCCCGATTCCTGCAACACGTACGGCGCTGCCGCAGGCATATATAGCGAAAATATGCGTTTTTTGAGCGGCACGTTATACACGCGACTCATTTCGATCAAATCCCCGTCCACCCCCGACAATGCCGAGAGCATCGCCGCGTACAGCATCGGGAACAGGGACAAAAACGCCACCGCAATCGGCGCGTCCTCACGCCCGAACATCAGCCACAAAATCAAGGTGACCGCCAAAATCGGCAAAGATCTCATCAAGGATATAATCGGGGACAAAATCCCTCGAACAACGGGTACCACGTAGGCAAGCAAAGCAAAAGCAGACGCAACAAAAAAGGATATCACAAAGGCAAAAAATACTCTCTTAAACGTATTGAGAAAATAACGCCAAAACCTTTCTTTTACGAGCAATTCTCCAACGTCCTTAACACAATCGAAAAACGACGGCACGACCAATTCGTTGCCCACGCGATAATAAGCAATCACCCAAACGGCAATCAAAACGCCTACTCCGCACAACGCGTATATGCAGTTTTGCAAAACACTTTTTTTCATAAATTACAATCCTTTACGGCTGATATTCCCAATAAAAGTTCGCCAAAGGCAAAGCGTTTCCCGTTTCCGTCAAATACCCCTGCACCGCCGCTTGTGCCTGCGCCGCATAGGTAAAATGCACGCCGCAACGCCGACGGGTTTCCAGATTCAACGTATCGGTAGAGAACGCAATTTCTTGTCCGTTTTCATAAACATGGCTCGCCACCGCGGTATAAATATCCGCCGCCTCTGCCTCATACAGCCACGTCTCCGCCGCAGCAACTCGTTGCGTAAACGATTGCACCCAATCGGGTTTTTCCGTCAAAAAATCACTTTTTACCAGCAGAACGGCTTGCGGATATCCGTTGACGCCCAAACCGCACTCGCCGTACAGCTCTTGCAAATCCCCAACAACGTTCCAACCGACGTTTTGCCCCAAACGTTTGCTGACGGCAGGTTCTGCCAAGAGTTCCAGCTCGTTCCCATCGGCTTGCGATACCAAATTCACCGCATCCGTGGCTTTGTTGCCGCCCTCGTACAACGACCATGCCACGTCATTTCTTGTCAAAGCCACTTTTATCGTCTGCCCGGGCACCTGCGTCATCTGCTTTACGTAAATCGTTTTGCCCAATAACGCCGCCGCGTTCGCTTTCGTGTAAACGGTTGTTTCCTTGGACACGAGATACAAATTCCCCTGCGTGACCAAGCCCAACATTTTATACTCGTCGCCCGTTCCAAAATTCTGCACCGCCGCCGTCAGAGGCAACACGCACAAATCCGCATTCTTTTCCTTATCATTATTTTTTAATTGCGAAAGCAACGGCTTTACGCCTGCCGCCGTGGAAACGTCCACCACACGATACGTCACCCCGTCGTCGGCGGTATCTGTGTGCATCAACCCAGCCAACGCCAACGCAGGCGCACCGTCGGGCGTATACACCGTAATTTCTTCCGCAGCAATATCGTCCTTTTTGCACCCTGCGAAGAAAACCCCCGACAGCATACTCAAACTAACCGCCAAAACCAAACATCTTTTCACTCTTTTCATCTTTCAATTCTCCTTTTATATTTTACCGAACAAAGCCTTCACCGAAACGCCGTCGATACGTCCCAGCTTGCCCGTCAAGGCGTTCGTCACTTCCACGGGCGCGTCCAAAACCACCGACAAAACGGACACCTGCTTTTCCTTGTACGGTATCCCCATTCTACCCAAAATCCACTCCCCGTATTCGGACAAGAGCGCGTTTACTTTGTCGCTCATCGTCCGATCGCTCACCAAAATACTCACCACCGCAATACGGTTTTCCTTCCTATTTTCCATAAAAAATACTCCTTCGCCGACAGACGAAAGAGTGTATAACGCGACCAAACGCACGAACGTCGCACGGCAATCGCGCACGACCAAACGCACGCAAATATCATGTTTTTTAACATAACGCTTCGCGTCGGAGCAGGAACACCCACCCCTTCGTTTCGCTTTTTGCACCCTTTTCACCGTCAGCATTTCTTTCGGCTCAAATTTTGTTTCTATATATATTTATACCCAGCCGCACGTGCGGTAAACCGCATACGACAGCTTTCGCACCGTCGAAAAAGGTCAAAAAAACGCCCTTTCCGTCACCTGCCTATCGGGGCATATTTTGCAAAATCACAATTTCGCGATGACACGATGGATAGGCAAACCGCGATCCACCCATTTTTGCTCGTATTCCGTCACGATATTCCACTCGGGATTACCGTTCTCGTGCAGATTATACGACACTTCGTCAAGGGTAAACCCACACGCCCGATACTCTTCCAAAGAAAACTCGAAGAAATCCCGATCGTCCGTTTTCTGTACGATCTTACCGCCCTTTTTTAAGAGCTTTTTATACGTTTCCAAAAAGCCCCTGTGCGTCAAACGCTGCGTAGCGTACCCCAGTTTAGGGAGCGGCGTAGAGAAATTGAGATAGATCACGTCTAACGATTGTTCAGGGATATAGCAAGGCAAACACTCCGCACGGATATTCAAAAACCGCACGTTGTCCAAGCCCAACCTTTTCACCTCTTCCATCGGCGTCAAAATCACGTTGCTCATCTTTTCGAGCGCCAAATAGTTGACGTCCTTTTCTCTCTCGGCAAGCGCAATCACAAAGCCGCCCTTACCGCACCCGATTTCGAGCGCCACAGGCAACTTTGCACGTTCCGCACCGAACACCGCCTCATAATCAATCAGCGCGCGATAATTCTCCGCCGCCTCTTTCATATTCAAAATCCCGTTCGCGCCGTGCGCCAACAGCAAATCACCACAGGCAGTCATACGCGCATCGAAATTTCTCTTTTTCCGCATCCGCATCGACATAATGTTTCTCTTCCTTACTTTCTACCCGTGCTACCAAAACCGCCTTCGCCGCGCACCGTATCGCTCAATTCGTCCGCCTCGGCAAAGCTCGCCTTCAAAAAAGGCGCAACGACCAGCTGTGCAATACGTTCTTTGGGCGAAATGCGCTGTTCCACCGCCGAGTGGTTGTGGAGCGCCACCATCACTTCGCCGCGATAATCAGCGTCGACAACACCCACCTTATTCGCAGGCGCAAGACCGCGCTTGCAAGCAAGACCGCTGCGTGCATAGATCAGCCCAGCGTACCCTTCGGGGATCTCCATCGCCAGCCCCGTCCGCACGAATTTCGTTTCGTTGGGCGCGAACACGATATCCTCATCGCAGAGTGCATACAAATCCGCCCCTGCGGAAAATTCCGATCCGTAGGTAGGCAAAACGGCATTTTCGTCCAATTTTTTCACGTTGATAACAGGCATATTTTTCTCCCAAACCGCCCTGCGCCGTCCGCGCAAAGCACTTCTTTTGTTATATTATAACAAATCCCGTCGAAAAAAGCAAGAATTTCCACACACATTTTCTTCGCCACACAAAATCCCCCTTTTACCACCCCCCAACAAAAAAAGCCGCCGAACGTTTCCGTCCGACAGCCCCTTTTCCCTTCGCTTACAAATCGTCCTGCAAATACGCATACAGCAAATTGTACGTTTCCCCTAAGTACTTCATCGCGATCTCGTCCTTCTCGTAGGCGTTCAACCGCACCAGCGGATCGGCATACGTCTCGTAATAATACGCCTTGACAATCTCCAACCGTTCTTCTTCGGGCAGCGTAAAATCCACCTTATACGGCGCGTTCGCCAGAGCTTCCGCGCCCGAATACCGCAAATAGAAGAGCAACGACTCTTTGATCCAAGCCACCGCCTCGTCGCACTCCGCGCGTAGCTTCGCTTCCAGCATCACCCACACGTTCGAGTGCAGCATGCCCTTTTCAATCAAACCTTCTTTCTCTCTTTGCAAATTTTCTTCCAGTTCTTTGAGCAAAGTGTTCTTTTTCATCTGTGCTTCTTGCACCTGCGCCAGCTGTTGTTCGTTCAGCACCGTAAATTGCGACGGCGTATAAGAAATAATATCAATTTCCATATCCTACCCCCTCACGCTACGATTTCCGCGCGCACGCACCGCAAGCACACATCTTTTTTCAGCGAAATCACGAACGAAAAACGTTCGCCGCGTACGTTCAACGCCAAAATCGCTCTACCGTTTTCAAACGCAACGCTGTGCCGCAACGATTTCCCGTCGCACACAACGTCGATCACCATATTCCCTTCACCGACCAGCTCTATGCTCCGCAAATTCTTTTTGCCGCGCAGTCCAAAATCAATGTCCACACTTTGAAACTGGCACACCGCTCCCACGGGCAATTCCTTGCCGCCAATGCGCAGCAACTGTTCGTCGAACAGGAAAAACGCACCGCTATCGCCGCCGCACAGCCCGATCAGCTCGTAAACGTCGCAATAATTCTTACCGTCGAGATCAATCGCCAACGCACGCACACCCCCGTCTTTATGTGGATATTGCACGAAATATTTTCCTTCAGCAACGGCGGCATTACACACCGCCCCCTGCAAATCCACCTTCGGATACACGCCCTCGCACAGCCGTTCTATCCCCCGTCCGCGCAAGACGCGTACCCCGTCGTTTGCCAAGAAAACAACGTTTTCCAGAGCCGCACACACCGAGCCGCCCACGATCGTATCCCCGTCGTACGCAATCTCTTCGAGCGAAAACTCCTTACCGCTGCCGCGCACTTCCAAACGCATCACCGCACGTGCAAAGAACACGTACACGTACCCCCCGACCGCGACCAATGCAATCGGCTGTCCAAACCTCGTCGGCAACACGATCACGCCACCGTCGTCGATACTCTCCTGCAATACCCACGGAGTCATCGGATCGGAATACGCCAACACGCCCCCTTTTTTCACAAGGAACAGTCTGTTTTTACACGTGCAAAATATCCCCGTCTGGTCGGTATAATCTGCCTGCGTGAACGTATTGTCCGCGCCCAGAAAATACGCACCAAGCCCCCCTGCGACGAGGTATTTTTCTTCCCCTGCCACCGAGCGCAATAGCACCGCGTTTCCGTCCGCTCCCACCGTCACGCTGCCGACGATTTTCCGTTGCCGTTCGTCGTACAAACGCGCCGTTCCGTCCGACAACACAAACAAAAACCGCTCCGCGCTCTGCCCGTCCGCCCGACAGCGTACGTCAACGACGCGCACCACGTCCGAATAAGGTATATCCCAAACGGGCACTCCCTTTTCGGTATAATATAAGCTCGCCCCCACGCCGCGCCGCAACGCGCCGCCCGACAAATCACAGTTCAGCAGTCGTTTCGCACAGAGCGTTTCACCCACGCGCAAAACAGCGCTGCCGACCGCCCCGCCAAACGCCGCGCTCCCGTCCGTCACGTTTGCCGCAAAGCGGTCAAAGATCACCGTTTTCTTTTTCACCGAGCGTAAAAAACCACTCTTTATCAAACCGATCATCACACCCACCTTCTCGAACGGATGCGTTCACATTTTTGCAAGCGGTACGCCGCGCGAATCCCGTCCTTATATTTTTTATCCCACACGGCAGCGTCCTCGAACGCCCCCGTCGCCATCGTATATTCCGCCGCCATACCGTACGCGATCAGCCTTGCGGAAACGGAGTGGCAAAAATCGCTGACGCCGTCCATCGTTTTCTTTTCAGGCGTGTAGGTATAGGTCACGCACACCTTGCCGGGCTGCGTTTTCAAAAAGCTCGGGAACAGCTGAAACGCCGTGGAATTGCCCCACTCATCCGCCACTCTCGTCACGCGCACCGCCGCGTTTTGCAGCGCGGAAAACTCCACCACGCCGCCGCTCGTTTCCAGCGTATCCTCTGCCAGTAGCGGAAAATAATCGAGCGCGAGTTCGTTCTCCACGATATTAAAACAGCTCAACAGCAGCGCTGCCTTTTTTCCGTCCTCCTCCGAACCGCTCCCACTCAAAAACGCCTGCACGTCCTCGGCGATCCCCAGTTGTATAGCCGCCAGCTCCACGCACTCTTTCACCGTCATTTTTTCGTTTACCTCCTCTTATTTATTCTTTCACATTTTCTCTCTCGCTATTCGTCAAAACAGCACCCGTATCGCGACTCAACGCGTACACGGGTGCCGCCTTTCCGTTTTATCCGCGCGAGCGCGTCGAAATTCTCACCGTCGCACGCGCTCCGCTATCCCAATACCGCTTACTGTTCGGTAATCCCCGAAATGCACGCCTGTGCCGAGGTATTGTTCCTGCTCTTTGTCCATTTTTTATTCCCCCTTAATTCGCCCTGCACATTGTCTAGTGGTTGGGTTGAAAAAATATACCGACCACGGCTTTCCGTAGTCGGCTTACCATATTATATATAATGTTTACTCTTCGATTATCGTTTTTGTTAGTCTTACAGCATCGCACAGTACGAACGTTGCTGTCTTGCCATCGAGTAGAACCTTGTCAACTGTTCTTCGGAATATGTCTTCATTGAATGTGCCGAAGACCGTCGTTTCGTTTAAGATTTGGCGTAGGTCTTCCATCCTACACAAGTCCCTTTGTAGGCTTAACCCTTCCGCTATCGTAGTTGCTTTAACCTCTTTCAGCCTTTCTATTTCCTTGAGCATTTCTTGGGTCTTTACCGTCGTATCAGCGGTGTTATCCAAGGTCATTGCTTTTACTAGTCCTATCATTTCGTTTTGTATTGCTAGGATTTTAGCGTCGATTTGCTCGGTCGTAATAGCCTCCGCTCTCTTCCTTACCACCGCCTCAATGTTGCTTATTATAGCACATATCTCTTCATTTGTAAAGCATAACCCGTGCGGACTTCCGCATACCCCCTATGCAAAAAACTGATAGGTTGCACAGCCTATCAGTCATTATCTAAAACCGCTACTTATACGTGGTTCTTTTTGCCCCATTGCCACCTTTATTTGTAGCGATATTATTCTCAATTTTATGCTTGGATTTTTTTTCAAAAACTAGACAAACCATACACCGCAAAAAATCCTAAAAATTCGTGGCTTGTCAATACACTTTGTCTTTTATCTTATGGTCGTTAAGCGAAAAAGTCTAATCTCGCTAATTTTATGTAAAAATATGCCTTTTTTTTGCTTAAAAATGCCCTAAAATGCCCCTTTTTTCACTAGACATTTGAACTGACGATAGGGATTTTCGCAGATCAGTTCGGCATATTTCACGAGCGTCGCCTGATATACGGGCTTGCCGCTCACCTGTTTCAAAATCTTGCCGTCTTCCGCTTCCAACCATTGCCAATCACAGAGCTGATGAATCTTAAAGTTTTCGCTCGTAAGCAGATACATCGTGCCTTTCGGGCAGAAACGATCGCAGATAACGGGTACGCCGTTAAAGCTCGGCACCATCTCGCCGTTTTCCAGCTTCATCGTAGGCATCACGATACCCATACCCTTGTAATATTCCGCCAAGGCACGCTTTACGCCCCACGAACAGAGAATCACGTCCACCTTGTAGCCAGACTCTTCTTCCACTTTGTCGATCGCCTTTTGCACGATCGCTTCGCTAATGCTCGTCGAAGTCGTCTTATACGGAGTCATTCCAGCCACGTTTCTCGCTACGCCATAGAGCGCCGAGTTGCCGAAAATCGCCGCCAAGCCCGTGAGTTCTTCCCCTTTCGTCCCAGCGATATAGATCTTCGTACCGCTGACCACAGCCGAATCCTCATAATCCAGATCCAACGTAATTTCGTTCGAAGCGGGATCCACGTTTTTCACCTTACAGCAAGCGAACTGATCGCCCAAACCGTCAAGGCGCACCCACATACCAACCACAAAGTTGGAACATTTATCCACCATCAGGTTGCCGTTTTTCGAGCCGCTGGTCGTGGCAAGCACCCCCGTGCCGTCCCCAAAAATCATACGGCTAAACTGCAAAGCCGCACTCTTTTCGAGCGCCTTCATTTCTTCGTTGAGAATATTGACGAAAGCGCCTTCGTTGTTTGCCGAGGCACGGAGCGCCTTATCGGAAATTTCGATCGTACCGTAGAGATTTTTAAGCGGCGCAACGAACGTTTTGTACTCGCTTGCCTTTGCAGTAGGCAGATCACCCGTTTCGCTGCCTGCGCCCATACCGCCGTTAATGTCGTTTCTAATCACCTTTCTCACGTCCTTCCCCACGACGTCGTTTGCCGTGCGTTCGAGCTTTGCGATAAAAGGATTGATTTTGCTGTTCAATCTTTCGCTAATCGCGTCCAAATAAAAAGATTTCAATACGCTGTCCGCGCTGTTCAAAGTCACCATAATTTTTCTCCTTGTTTGCTTTTATTTTTTGTGCCGTACTTACGGCTTTTTGAAATATTGCAGAGCCATCGCGGCGGCATCGCCGATCGTTCTGGCTTTGCGCGGCGGCGAAACGAACGTTCCTGCCCCCGTTGCGGTAATCGGAGCGCCGCCCCTGCTCACCGAGGTCAAATATTCCCCGATGATACGCAGGCGCACTCCCTCGTCGCGACAAACTTGCAAATACAGCTCTTCCGCCGTCGGTGCGTTCCCTGCAACGGACGGTTTTTTAGCATTTTCTTCGCCCTTACGGACGCAGTCTTTCTCTGCCAACGTTTCCTTCTCCACCGCCGTCGTTTCGACCCGTACCTGCTCGTTTACCGCATTTTCGGCGTTCTCGGCGAAATTTTCCGCGTAGCTTTCCGCTCGCACTTCCACCGTCGCCAACTCGGCGTTTTCATCCTTCTCCCCGTCGGGTTCCGCCAGCACGTGCGCTTTGTTCACGTCCAAGACAAACGCGTCGAAAGCCTTCGTCTTTTCCCGTCTATTCTCGGCGTTCTTACGGAGCTTTTCCGCCCCCGAACGCTCTGCAACGTGCACGTCGTCCTTGGAATTTCCCGCGAGTTTTTCCAGTTCTTTGAGCCGCTGACTTCTTCGCGTAAATTCCGCTTGCAACGACTCGTACGCCCTAATAAGGGCGCTCACGTCCTTAAATTTCCCGGCAACCGTCGAGACTTCCTGCGACGCACCGCTGTGCTCCCCTGTCGCCGCCCTTTCTTCCATTACCTTCTCCGTGCCGATCTTTTCCACGTAAACGTTCTCCTTGTTTTCCATACACTTCTCCTTTATTTACTGCGCCTTTTGCGCGTTTTTATGTTGTTCGATATGCGCGAGAAATCTCGCCTTAATCTTGTCGCGTTCCTTGGCTCGCTTAAACTCCGCAGACAGCAAAAACCGAATGTGTTCGTTGATGTGCAGAGCGTGATCGTCATACCCGTCCGCGTCCACGTCCTCCGCTTTTAGCGCCAAATTTTCTTCCGCCGCCTTCGCCGTATGCAGCGAAGACATATCCTTTACGTTCTCATAGCTACCAAACCCGAACGCTTCCAAAATACGGTTTTTGTTTTCTTGCGTGAGCTTTCCGTCCCCGTCCGTCAGCAGCCCTGCCTCATACAGCTGCAACAGCACCCGTTTCTTCTCTTCGGGCGAAGTCGTTTCCCCCGATTCAAACTGAATATCGGACACGTCCAAACGGGACGCATTAAAATAATAAATCTGCGTTTTCTTGTTCTCACCTGTCAAAGTCATCAATCGCGCCGTGCCAGCAAACTGCCGATACAGTCGCAAAATCTGCCGTCCGATTCCCTTCATCGCGCGTTCAATACACGCCGTCGTCGCCGCCAAACGGTTATCGTCCTGCGACAGGAGCAGCTGCAACCCCGTCGCACTCGTCACGCGCGTCGGCGTCGAATTTTTCGTCAACTCACTCACGCCGCTAATCAACGCAAACTCCTGGTCCAGCCACTCCTCTTCGCTCTTAAACTCGCTGGGCACGTTGCCGCAGTCGAGCATTTCGGGGGCTTTGCCCCCCTGACGGTACACCAGCACTTTTCCGGGCAGCAGCCCTTCCTCGCTCAATTCGTCCGTATCCACCGATCCGTCCTCAACGGTCAAAACGCCCATCGACGCGCGGTTCAAAAACTCGTGTTTGCGGTTGCGCACCGCGTTGTACGCCCTTTGCACGGGGATTAGACGATCGATCACGCTGCTCGAAAAGAACGCCCCGGGTAATCGCAAGCAGTCCTGTTTCACGAACGGAAACGTCCGCTCGCCGCGCTCGCCGTTGATATACGGCAAATCCCCTTCATAGAGCAGTTTCCCCCCTGCCACGATCTCCAAACGCCCGTTGGGGTACTCTTCGCTCGGCCGCGTGTATCGCTCGATGAGCACTTCGCCGTCCGAAAGAGTCGCGCTATTCTTTTTCGCCATTGCAGGCATACGTCCTGCCGACGGTTCGCTATACCCCATAATCGCAGGTACGTCCCTGCCCTGCACCACCACGCCGAACTTCTCACGGATATACTCCACGGAAACCGCCTGCGCGTGAATCACGCTCCGCAAGCCGTCAAAATCTTCCGCGTCCAAACGATCGGGAAAAATCTCAAACGGCGGCACAACGGACACCTGCACTTCGCCTTCATACACGGGCACTCCTTGCTCGTCCGTCGCGACCTGTCTGCCGCCCTTTTCGTTCCAAAGCACCTTGTAGAACACAGAGCCGCACGTCTCTGCCCAAACCAAAGCTCTCGACGTCGCGTCCTGCAACCCAACGCGCTCCTGCACGTATTTCAAAACGCCCGTCGCCAGCTTCGCCGCCTGCAAATCCCCTTCCTCGTCCGAAAAGGCACGTACACGCAACGTCGGCTTTTGTTTTTCGAGCTTAGCAATACGCGAATCGACGGTCGGCGCGATATGATTAAACACTCTTCTTGCCTGCCAGTAAAACCGTTTATCTTCTTCCACCAGCTCCCCCGACGGCGCGACGTCGCAATACTGATTGCCGCTGAAAAAATTGATATTCAGCGTCCAGCCGTTCTCAATCGCCCTGCGCTCTTCCCTACGCGCCAAAAAATCCTCGGTAATTTCCTGCGCAATCACCTGCTCCCTTCGCTCTCGCTCCCGAACTTCTTCTTCGGAAACCACTTTTGTCGTCCTCATAAAATTTGCTCCTTCTTATTTCGTTTTCTTTTTCACCACCGATCGTTTTACGACCGATCTTCTCACCGTCTTTTTCACCGTTTTCCTTTCCGCGCCAAGCGCGCCAGAGTCCACTCCGTCCAAATCCGCACCGCCGCCTTTTTTCGCCTTTGTTTTCGATACGTCCTGCCCCTTTCCCTGTCCTGCCGCACCTTGCTGCGCCGCCACCGCGCTCTGCAAAATCCCGATCAGCCGCGCCTTTTCTCTCTCCAGCTCCTCGTCCGTCAGGCTCGCAACGTCCGCACCCTCGCCCCCTTTTTCGAGTAGCATCTGCACCGCTTTGAGATCGGGCGGCACGTCCTTTTTCGTCTTTTTCCGCTTGGTGAGCTTCAACGCCCCGTCCACTTCGGCATACTCTTCCGTGACTTCGGCGAGCTGGTATCCCAGCGCCACTTTGAGCAGCGCCTCGCCGATTTTTTCTTCCTTCTTATCCTCTTTCATACACTCTCCTTTACACGCTAAAATTCCCCCTACGCAGCTTTCGGATTCGCCGTTCCTTGTCCCGCTGAATCACCGTTTTCTCGTCCACTTTCACCTTTTTGGGCTTCGTCATCAGATAATACCGCATCTCGTCCAAACTATGATCGTCCACCTTTCTCGGCAAATCCCCACTCCCCCAGCGGTATCCTTTCAGCTCGCTGATCATATGCACGCAGTTGCTAAACACGTACAAATTCGGTAACCCGTTGCGCTGATTGAGATAGCTCTTGACGCGCGCGATCCCCGAAAAAAGATCCTTCTCAACGTTCGGGTTCACCAAAATCCCCCGTTCGTAGAACAGCTCCACCACGCTCTTTACGCTCCCCAAGGTTCTCTGTTTTGCCGCGCTATCAATCAGCGCGCAGAGCCTACCCTGCCCGTCCGTATGCCAGCCCAGCCGCTCGCTGATCTCCTTGATTTTTTCCGCGTGATGATCGACGCCCTGCCCCGCCTCGTAATGCTCCGCCACCACGTACACGTTGTCGTCAAAATCCACCGCATACCAATGCGCCGAGAGCGGATTATTCAGACCGGGGTCTATGGAAATCATATCTTGCCACTCCGTCGGCACGGAAAAAGGCTCGATCACGTGCACACGCTCGTCAAATTCAGGATACACCAGCCCAGCCCCAGCCGCGACAAACTTCCCGTATCGGCGCGATTGCAACGAAATCTCGTCCAAACTCCCTTCCAGCGCCCTTATTTCACGCTCGTCCAGATAGGGATTATCACGCCACTCGACAAACTCGTACCAAACCTCGCCGTCGCCGTGACGGTTGAGATAAATTTCGTTGTACACAAACGTCAAGCCTTTGAGCGGCGTCATCGTACCGAAAATATCCCCCTTTTTATCCATCACGCGCATACGGCACTCCACGTAAATATCCTCGGGCGGTTCTTCGTCAAACCATACGAAATCCAGCGACGTGCCCTGAAATTTTTCCCTGCCCTGATCGCAGCTCTTAAACCCGATCACCGACGTACCGCCCAACTCGTTTTTTACGCGGATAAAATCGATCACGCCGTGTTCGGGCGCGTCCTTTCTACCGCTGAGCATCACAATATCCACGATTTGATCTTTGCGAAGATAGCGTAGTATCTTTTTCTGCGCCACGTCGCGCTGCACCTGCGTCGATAAGGACACCACCCAGCCGCACACGTCCCTACGGTTTTGCCGATAGGGGTGTATGCCGCGCGCCATATACACGCACTCCACCGCGCCACACTCCGTCTTTCCCGAACGGTTGCCGCCGAACACCCAACGGTTGCGTTTTTGGCATTTGTGGAACGCCAACTGTTTTTCGTGCTTTTTCTCGCCCGTGTTATACGCCGCCAAATGATCGCTCTCACGCCGTCTTTCCAGTTCACACTCGATTGCACGTATTCTTTCTACAATATCTTTCATATCCTTTCCAAATCCCCTAAAAACCGCCACCGCCCTTTCCTTATAATGATAAGACAAACTTTTTTAATTTTTGCACTATGAAACAACTATTTTTACGGGCTTTTCTGCCCCTGCTCCTTGTTGTATATACGCTGCTTGCGCTCTTCGCGCCGCCGCTCTCCGCGTCGGCGCAAAATCTCGTTTCTACGCAAGAAAATACGCCCAAATCAGGTACGTATGCCTGCATTTTGTCCGACGACGCCTATTTCTATCTCTCGCAAAACGGCAAAGACGGCATCTTTTTACTCCCCAAAACGTACTACGTTCGCCTGCTTTCCTACGGCGATATCTATTGCAAAGTGGAATATCAGGAAACGGACAACTACGCCCAGAAATTGACGGGCTACGTCCGCACGGAGCATCTTGCCTTCGTCGAGTATCAGCCCAAACGCCCGTACTTATATTACGTATTCGACCTAACTTATCGTCTGGAAGACAGCGAACCGAGCACGAGCAACGGCTTTACTGAGCTGACGTTCACCTGCGCCTACTACGGCGATTATCCCATCGGGGACAAAACGTGGTGCTACGTCCTGCGCGACGGCGAATTCGGTTACGTCCCCAAACCCGATTATCTCGAATTTGAAGAGAACACCGAATACGCCGATTACCTCGCCTCGCTCGCGCCCACGCCCACCCCCGACGGCGGCGAACCCCACTCTTCCAGCCCTGCCCAAATCGCTATTCTCGTCACCCTTTGCCTACTCGTCCCTCTGCTCGCCGCGCTCATCTTAAAGCCGCCTAAAAAGCCGCCGTACGAAACGGACGACTAATCCCCGTCCGCACCCAACAATCTCCGCTCGTCCGCGGAGATTTTCTTGTCCTTACCTGCCTCGACAAAGCGGTGTATTTTGCGAAAAATATCCAACTCTGCAAACTGCTCGTCATACACTTTTTGGGTGACGCCGGCATAGAAAAGCATCGCGCCGAACTTGTCCGCCAAACGCTGTTGCCTACGAAAATACATCCGTTCGCTGCAACCCGTCCCCCCGCTTTTTCGCTTTTCCGCTTGCCTTTTCAGAAAATCACGCAGCTTTTTCGTCTTGCCAAAATAGCGAATATCCAACAGCGTTCTCTCCTCTTCGGTGAGTCTATCCATCAGGCTCTCCACCGTCGTTTTCAGCCACTCCAAAGCGTTCTTACAGACAATCTCTTGCGTGAGATACTCTGCCAAGCGCTCGGTCGTGAGCGGACTGTTATAGGACAGCACCGCCTTGTTGCGGATATGCTCCGCATAATCGTCGCCCACCGTCTTTAACAACGGATAGGCATACAAAATCACTTTTGCGTAATTTTCCAAAATTCAATCACCTCCACGGCGATCCGCATCGCCCATTATTTCATCTTGTTCAAGAGCGCGCTTGCGCTCTACAAAACGTGCTCTCCGCGCCCCGTCGCGCCGACCACACGAACTCTTTCAATGCGTCCCTTTGCTCGCCGCACCGTGCGCCTATTATGCCACCACCCCCGTTTTTTGCAAGGGGTGACTGCCATCTTTTTGCGTAAAATCCGAACATTTGTTCGCGTTTTACAATGAGAATAGCAAATAAAATATGACAACAGTATGCCTATTAAACAAAAAAAAATCGGGCTTTTTAGGAAATTTTTTCCAAACCCGTTCGTTTTTTGTTCGTGTTTTGTCCGTTTTCTTGTTTTGCATTTGCGTACGAGTGTTTTTCTGTACACAAAGGCAAAACAATCTTTCCTTTTTCCTATAAGGAAAAACTTCGCAATAACCCTTGCTTTTTTTGAAAAAGCGTGTTATAATAATTCTGTATGAGAAAAACGGCAAAGACAACTGCATTTTTGTTCTCGCTCACCGCGTTCGTTTCGACGACTGCGGCGTTTGGCTTTGCAAAACAATCGGGCGCGGCGCAGACGGCAACCTGCCTTTCCCCTTACGCACTCGCGGCGGACGTGGCAGGCGAAGAAACGACGCTCGTTTCGCCCAGCAGCTATCAGCAATATCTGTCCTTGACCGATCCGATGGACGTCGCGGCGACCACCGATTATATGGCGATCGCGGACGGCAACGCCATCTACGTCTATGACGTACGGGAGGGCGAATACCGCAAGTACGAGCATACGCTCAACGTAGCCGATCCATCCAAAAACAATATTATGAATTTGCAATTTTACGGAGACGACCAGCTGTACTTTTTGGACGGCACGTATCTGTACCTGCTCAATCCCGAAACCTTGCAGGTGGACAACGTTTCCATCACGGAAAGCGATCCAAAATTCCCCTGCGACACCTTTTTAATCGTCAACGACGTACTGTATTACACAGA
This sequence comes from Clostridia bacterium, assembly GCA_017467265.1. Lineage (GTDB taxonomy): Bacteria > Bacillota > Clostridia > Christensenellales > Borkfalkiaceae > Scatosoma. The sequence goes on along the minus strand of JAFTSO010000035.1, from coordinate 43,362 downwards.
CGTCAAAACGCAGGCGTCCGTATCGTACATCGCTTTGGACGGCAGCAAAGCGGACACACTCGCCACCGTCGATTCCAAGCCGACGATTGCCTTTTGGAACGGAGAGCTGTACTACACCGAGGCGGCAAAATACCTTCGCAAAGTCAATCCCGACACCAAGGAAGACGCGCTGGTGGCAGATTTCCCCGACGATCTCGTGTCGATGCAGATCCAAGACAACGTCTTTGTCTGCTCCACCCTTTCGGGCGATTTTTACGCCTATAATTTAGCGGAGCTCGCGTCCGCACACAGCGCCAGCCGCGTCACGCCCTTGGCGCATTACACGGGCGATTACTCTTCACTCGAACTGTTCGGTTCGCATGTGTACGCCGTCAAAGGCCCGTCGATCCGACAATACGATATGGAAAAATCGGTATTCACCGATTTTGAAATCTGCAACGCGTCGGACAGCGTGCACCGCTTTAACGACGGCGCAGACGCGCTCCTTTCGCAGGGCAGACTGTTCATCGCCGACAACGGCAACGGGCGCATCTCCGTTTACGACGTGGAGAGCAAAACCTTTGCACAGCCCATCGCCACCGATTTCACGCCGCTCTATCTCGCGGCGGACGAAACCACCTTGTTGGCAGCAGACGGCACGCAGGCAATCGTTTACGACCTAACCGCCGAACACTACGGCGAAGAGCTGGCGGCGTTCAGCGATTTTAACAGCACGCTCGTCGGGGTTGCCAACGTGTACGGAACGTACTATTTTGCAACGGATAGCAACTATTATTACGCGGCAAGCGCGGCGGCGGACGAGAACGGCACTACCGTCTGGACGCGCACCGAATCGCAGAAAAAATCCACGCGGTATGCAAAATTGTTGACGTCGGACGCCTACGGGTATCTGTACGTAGCGAGCGGCAGCGGCGTTTACCGTTTTAGCGAAGAAGATTTCCTGTCCACGGCAACGGAAGGCGAATCGCTGGGCGTGACTCTGCCCACGAACACGCAAAAGATCGCAATCGATTACGACGGCGGCGTGTATGCCTTGGCGAACGGCAAACTTCAAAAAGCCACCGCCGACGCGCCCTACGCGCTGAACGAACCGCTCGTATATAGCGACACCGCCACGGTGCAGTCGTTCGCGTTCGGCATTGAAGACAACGTCACTTACGTTTTGTATCAAGAAAATTATCTGGCGAAAACGACCTTACTCGACCTGCCGACGGTGAAAAATATCCCCGTCAACGGCGTGGACGAGGGCATTTTCGATCACAACCCCATCGCCGCGGAGATCGTAAAACTCCGCACCAACGCGATGGTAATAGATTTTGATATTGCCGCCCTGTCGGGCGCGGAAGTATTCCCGTACGTCGATTACAGCCGCCACGAAAGCGGTTTGACAGCGCTCAAAATCGGTGAAACAACGAACGGCAAACACGCGATCCTCGCCTTTTACGACGGGCAATCGCGCACCTACCGCACCGTCCTTGCGCTCACAGGCGATTGTTCGGCGCTCTCGGACGATGAAAAATCGGCGTATTATAAAACGTATCCCACACAAAAAACAATGTACGTGAGCAACGACGTGCCCGTCTATAAATTCCCCCATCTCTCGGGGCTGCCGACGGTGACGACGCTCCCGCGGAACACGGCAATCTCCGTCCTTGGCGAGATCAACGATCTCGATTATTCCTACTATCTCGTACAATACGTGGACGGCGACAACGTCACCTACTTAGGATACGTGCCCAAGGCATATGCAATCGCGTTCGATCCCACGCCCCCCACGCCCGAAACGGAGCATTACGGTGCGAGCGAATCGGACAAAGACGGCGTTTGGCGGCTGGTTTTCCTACTCCTTGGCACAGCGGCGATCTTAATCCTGACCGACGTTTTGATTTTCCGTGCTATTGCACCCAAAAAAGACGATTAAAAAAACGCGCCCATCGGCGCGCAAAACAAAATCCAAAAAATACACGAAAGGAGGAACGATCTTATGAGTGACAGTTATCCAAGTCCCAGCGTAGTCCCGCTAAGTACGATAGCCGCTGCGGATCGTTTCCGTACGCCTTTCCGCAGCTAATACCCTGCTTTTCGAGAATACGCTACCTTACCAAAAAACAAACACAGGAGGTAGAGTATCATGGAAAAAGAGTTTTTTCAATGGTTAAAAGAAGGATTTTTAGATAAAGCCGATTTTGAAACCACCGCACAGCAATTACACGATTGTTCGGTGGAAGAAATCGCGGAATTTTTGAAAACGTTAGACGAGCAACCGCTCATTTCCCTTTGTCGCGTGCTGGACAGCGAACTGATGGCGGACGCGTTGCTCTTGTTAGACCCGTCCTTGCAGGAAACGATTTTGAGCGGCCTGCGCGACGACGAGTTAGAGGCGGTTATGGACGAAATGTCCGTAGATGACACCGTCGATATTATCGAAGATATGCCGCAGGAGATCGTGCGCCGTATTGCCGAGCTGGACGAAATTTTGATCTTGCTCGAAGAACGCAACTACGCCGTCTTAAAGCCCCTGCTCTCGTCGATGAACGCCATCGACCTCGCCAAAGTCTTTGAAGAAACGGAGCGCGACGCCGATCTTTTGGTGCTCTTCCGTATTCTACCCAAAGATCTCGCGGCAGAAACCTTCGTCGAAATGGACAGCGACGTGAAAGAAAAGCTGATCCACAAGCTCAACGACCGCGAACTGAAAGCGGTGATGGACGAGCTGTTCTTGGACGACGCAGTCGATCTCATCGAAGAAATGCCAGCGTCCGTTGTCAAGCGTGTTTTGGCGCAGAGCGACCGAGAAACGCGCGCATATATCAACGAACTACTGAAATACCCAAAGGACAGCGCGGGTAGCATTATGACCATCGAGTTCGTTTCCCTGCTCCCCACGATGACGGTAGAAGACGCCTTCGAACGTATCCGCCGCACCGCAATCGACAAGGAAACGATCTACACCTGCTACGTCATTGATCCGACGAACAAAATTTTGGGGTTGGTGACGGCAAAAGACCTGATGCTCGCCCCCAAAAACGCGTTGATCTCGGATATTATGCAGGAAAACGTGATCTACGCCTACACCGAGGACGACAAAGAGGCTGTGGCACGCAAAATTTCCGAGTACGGCTTTTTGGCTCTGCCTATCGTCGATCGCGAAATGCGCCTTGTCGGTATCGTCACTGTTGACGACGCAATGGACGTCTTGCAGGAAGAAAACACCGAAGATATTGCGAAGATGGCAGCTATGGCGCCGACCGACAAACCCTATCTCAAAACCAGCGTGTTCAGCCTTTGGCGAAACCGCGTTATTTGGCTGATGATCTTGCTATTAAGCTCTTCGTTCACCGCGCTGATTATGTCCCATTACGAACCGATGCTCTCCACCTGCTTGGTGGCGTGCGTACCAATGATTATGGGTACGGGCGGTAATTCCGGCTCGCAAGCGTCCGTCACCGTCATCCGTTCGCTATCCATCGGAGAGCTGGAAACACGGGACGTGGCAAAGGTAATCTGGAAAGAGCTCCGCGCCGCGTTTTTGCTGGGCATAGCCCTTGCGATCGTGTGCTGTCTAAAACTCGTCTATCTGGACGGAATGCTGCTGGGCGTAGAGGGCTACACGTGGAAAGTCAGCCTTGTCGTATCGCTGGCTCTGCTCGCCACCGTAATCTTGGCAAAGCTCGTCGGCGCGATCTTGCCCATCTTGGCAAAAGTTTGTCGGCTCGATCCTGCCGTGGTCGCAAACCCCTTTATCACCACGATCGTGGACGTCGTTTCGCTGATTTTGTTCTGCTATTTGTCCATCGGCATTTTGGGCTAAAAAATTTGCATAGTATAAAAGGCTTTGGAGTACTACACTCCAAAGCCTTTTTATTTTCCATACCGATTCCCATCGTCGGGCAACACCGTAACAATCGTCTTGCCTGCGTTTTCAGGACGCTTTGCCAAGCGCAACGCCGCAGCTACCGCCGCCCCCGACGAAATCCCAACAAACAAATCCTCTTCCGCATTTAGACGGTCTTTCATCAACAGTGCCTCTTCGTCCGTCACGGTCAGCACTTCGTCGTACACCGACCGATCCAAAACGGCAGGCACAAAATTCGCGCCGATGCCCTGAATACGGTGCGCCCCTGCTCTGCCTTGGGACAAAAGCGGCGACGAGGCAGGCTCTACCGCCACGATCTTCACGTCGGCGTTCTGCGCTTTGAGGAATTTTCCAACCCCCGTCAGCGTACCGCCCGTACCCACACACGCCAAAAAAATATCCGTTTTTCCGCTCGTCTGTGCCCAAATCTCGGGCGCAGTCGTATCATAATGCGCCTGCCAGCACACGGGATTGTTAAATTGATCGGCAAGGATTGCGTTAGGCGTCGCGGCGAGCAATTCGTTCGCCCTTTCCACTGCCCCTTGCATACCCTTTTTGCCGTCGGTCAGCACCACTTCGCCGCCATATGCCGCGATCATTTCACGCCGTTCCACACTCATCGTATCGGGCATCACGATCACCGCGCGATAGCCGCGAAGTTTCGCAGCCAAAGCCAAGCCGATGCCCGTATTCCCCGACGTCGCCTCGATAATTACGCCGCCCTTTTGCAATCTGCCGCGCTCTTCCGCGTCGTCGATGATTGCAAACGCCACTCTGTCCTTAATCGAGCCGCCAAGATTATCCTTTTCCACCTTTGCAAACACGCGCGCCACGCAATTTTCCGCACGCGCAAGCGCGGTCAATTCCTGCAATCTTGTGTTGCCTATCCCTGTTATTTTCGACACGTCCGTCACCTTTTTATAAAATTTACTTACAATACGCCAAAATCTCTAACGGCTCGTCAATCAAAATTTCCGCGCCGTTTTCCAACAAAAATGCTCTGTCCTTAAATCCCCAAGTGACGGACAGACATGCTACACCCGCGTTTTTTGCCGTCAAAATATCCACTTCCGAATCGCCGACGTACACCGTCGTTTCCGCGCGCGCGCCCAGCGTTTCCATTACGGAGAGCAGGGAATCGGGCGCGGGTTTTTTGCGTATGCCTGCGCTCTCGTTCTCGCCCACCGCCGCCAACAGCAGTCCGTCGAAATACTCCGCCGCCAACAATTTCACGGCAAAATCCGCTTTGTTCGATACCACCGCCGTCTTTATGCCGCGCGCTTTAAGTACGGACAGCAAAGACATAATCCCTGCATACGGCGCGGTTTTGTCTTTACAATGTACTTTATAATATGTCTTAAACGCCGCCAAAGCACCGTCAAAATGGGCAAAATCTTCGTCGCCGATCGCGCGCTGCATCAATTTCACAATCCCGTTGCCCACGAACGCACGCACCTGCGCTTTGCTCCGCAAGGGCAACCCGTATGCGCTCAGCGCCGCGTTCACCGCACTATGCAGATCGTCGAGCGTATCGAGCAGCGTGCCGTCCAAATCAAAAATCACCGTTTCGTACATACCGCCGCCCCTTTAATGCAGGACTTTTTGAATTGCCGCCACGGCGTCCGTGCGGTTTTCTGCGTTCGTTTTGACGTAAATTCCCGAAACGTAATTTCTCGTCGTGCCTTCCGACAGCTTTAATGCGGACGAAATCTGACGGTTGGTAAACCCTTCGTACATCATCAGCGCAATCTCGATTTCGCGATCGGACATACCGAACGCGCGTTGCAGACGAATTTCGCGATCCGCCGCCACGTGTTTTGCCGCATCGGCGATTCTGCGCGCGATCTTCGCAGGCAAAATCGTATCTCCATCGTAGGCGTTTTTGATCGCGCTGATCAGCGCGGTGCTGCCGATATCTTTGAGCAAATATCCGCTCGCCCCGTTGTTGATCGCGTTCAGGATATAATCGCTGTCGTCGAACGTCGTCAAAATCACCACTTTCACGTCGGGATATTCCGTTTTGATACGCTGCGTAGCCACTACGCCGTTCATATTCGGCATACGTATATCCATCAGCACCACGTCGGGCGAGAGCGCAGGCATCTGTTCCAACGCGGCAAATCCGTCCGCCGCCTTGCCCACAAAATCCAGCCCGTCGTCCGTAGCCAAAATCGCACCGATCTCTTCAGCCAGCTCCTGTTGATCATCTACCACAAGCACCCTAATTTTCTTGTTTTCCATACCTTACTCCTTCGTATCCGCAGGCAACTGCATACGGATCTCAAACCCTTCGCCGTCTTCCGACGTGAACGTGATCTCGCCGCCTAACGCACGCGCACGCTCTTCCATCGTCGTCAGCCCAAAGCCCTTGTTGACGATACTCCCGTCCACGCCCCTGCCATTGTCCGAGAGCACGAATAAAATTTTACCGTTCTCCTGCTTACACTCAAACCAAAACGCCGTCGCGCCGCCGTGCCGCAAGCCGTTGGATATCCCTTCCTTTAACGTATTGCAAAGGAAACGGTGTTTCGACTGCGCGGCAAACAGCTCGCCTACGTCCGAGCGGATCTTGATCCCCGTTCCGTCCGTCGATTCGTGCAAAATGGACGTCAGCTCGTCTTTTAGGCTCTTTGGCGCGGTCGCCCCCGAAAGCAAATGCACGCTGTCGCGCAACTCTTCCAAAGCGTGTCGCGCGCGCAAATTCGCCGCCGCGATCTTCTGTTTTGCCTCTTCGGGATTGTCGTTGACAATGAGCTTTGCCGACTCCATCTGCATAATCACCGTCGTGAGCGAGTGCCCTGCCGTATCGTGTATCTCCTTGGCGATACGCTGCCGCTCTTCTAAAACGGACACTTCGCGCACCGCTTCGTACGCCTTTTCCAGCTCTTTTTTACTCTCGTTCAGCTCTTTGAGCGTCTTGTCCAAGCGCAAAAATTGACGGTAGAACGCCAGCGCGATCTGCGACAGCAAGAAGTGCGCCGTCAGCAATACGAACGCGCCGATTGATTCCTGCAACAGTTTCATAAGCGGCAAATCCACTTCGTCAAAGGACAGCATACGCGCCGTGTAGATCAGGGCGTACAGCGGTACGCACAGGACGTATATCCACGCCACCGCTTTACCCTTTTGCACCGTGATATAAAACTCCGTCAGAACGAGTATGTAAATGATGAGCGCATACGTGCCGCTCGCCAAAAACAAAAAGGCGCACGCCGACACCGCGTTGAATACGTAAAATAGCACGGTGAACGTCTTGCTTTTTACCACGAAAAGCTTGAGCGCCTCGGACAGGGTGAACAGCGCCACGTTGACCTGCAACGGAAAAGCCGCCCACCATTTCTTGATTGAGAAAAACATATCAAAATGCTGCAACAATAAAAGCGACTGCACGATCAGGAGCAAAATAAAAATCAGCCATTTGCCAAAAAGCGCGAACTGCTGTTCGTTGCGAACGTCGTATTTGGAAAACAGCCGCTCGAAATAGGCGCGGATCTTGCCGTCCTCGCCCCGTTCTTTGCGATTGTTCCTATCTGTCTTTGGCATAGTTGCCCCCTTTCTTTTCCTTATTGCTTTTTCACCAAATTTTGCACCGAATATTTTTTGCTAATCTCGGGCAATTTTCCCGAATCGGCATAGCTATACACCCCTTCCTGCGCGCAGATGAAATGATCGCAGAGCATTACGTTGTGATAGCTGCACGCAATCTGACATTTTTCCGTCGTTTCGTCGTCCGCCGCCGACGGCAACGCCTCGCCCTGCGGATGGTTGTGCACCATCACTACGCCGGCGGGTTTGAAATCGAGCAACAGCTGCGTTAAGATCGTGGGATCAAACTCTGCTCTGCTCCTTTCGCCGCCGCCAAACGATTTGCTCGCGATCACGTACCCGCCTTCGTCGAGCAGATACAAATCCAGAACTTCGTGCGGCTCATTTACGTAATTCTCTTTCAAAAAGCTGACGAAACGCGCAGGCTCAAACCTGCCGCGGTACGCCGCCTTTTGCCGACTGTAATATTTGTTGAGGAGTTTGCCGAGCGAACAAAGAAACCCTGCCATGCCGTTTCCAACGCCTTTGACGCAGCGTAGCTGCTCGTAATCGGCGGAGAATACGCCCGGCACCGAGCCGAACTCCGAGAGCAAGCGATGCGCTACGTCGTTGGTGTTTCGTCGCGGCATCGCTGAGTATAAGAGCAACTCTAAGTATTCGTGATCGGGCAACTCGACTTGGTCTAATTTTTCGCGCAGACGGTCGCGGTGACCTTGGTGTTCGTGCATATCTTTTCTCCGTTTTCTTTCTTCTTTGTTATTGTAGCACACTTTTCGCTTTTTGTCAAAGCTTGCCTTAAAAAAATTTATTTTTTTAGGCAAACCCCATTATTTTCTTTACGAAAGCACCTTTTTGGTGTATAATAAGAGTGTGAGCCATCGCAAAACACGGTGGCACGGGAGTGATTTTGTAATGGAAAACGTAATGGAAAAATATTTCGACCAAATCGTACAATCGACCGTGGAAATTTTGCGCTTTGATTCTTCGCAAAAGCCTGCCGTGAACGGCTGTCCGTTCGGCAAAGAAACCGCCGATTGTTTGGCATATTTTTTAGAGCTTGCGCAAGGTATGGGCTTTGAAACGCGCAACTATGACAACTACGTCGGCGAAGTAATTTTTGGCGAGGGGAAAGATTTTGCGATCTTGGCACACCTCGACGTCGTGCCTGCTGGGAGCGGCTGGAAATATCCCCCTTTTGGCGGCGTGATCAACGACGATCCGTCCGACGGCGGCGTTTTGGGTACGAAGATCTGGGGACGGGGCGCGATGGACGACAAAGCACCTGCAATCGCCTGTCTGTATGCGCTCAAAGCGATCAAAGATCAAGGCATTGTTCCCCACCGCACCTTCAAGCTCATTGTCGGCTGCAACGAAGAGAGCGGCTGGAAATGCATCGAGCATTATAACAAAGTGGCAGTAATGCCCGAAGAAGGGTTTACACCCGACGCCGATTTCCCTGCGATCTATGCGGAGAAAGGAATTTTGCATTTTGCTACCTATTTCCCGATCAACCAGCCACCCATGTCCGCGTTGAACGCTGGGGAAAGAGTGAATATGGTATGCGATCGTGCCGAAATTACGCTCACACGAAAGGCGGCTGGGGCGCTTATCGGCTATCAAAATAGCGTGGACGGAACTTCGCTCTCCTATGACAACACGACGAATATCCTCACCGTATCGGGCAAGTCCGCGCACGGCTCTACCCCCGATAAGGGCGCGAACGCGCTGGGGGCGGCACTCGCCTTTTTGGGCAGCGTCAGCGCCGATTGTAGAAAAGCATACGACCTGCTTTTTGCCGATACGATGGGGCTGAAAACGCTCTGCGACGAAACGGGCCGTTTGACTATGTCCCCCGACGTAGCTACGTTTAAGGACGGAATTTTGACGGTGACGACGGACGTGCGTTTCCCTGCCACCTATCCCCTTTCTGCGGTCACGGACAAACTGGATCGTAGCGGCGTGCAATACGAAATCGTCAATTACCAAGCCCCCCTGTATAACGATCCGAACGGAAAACTGATCACGACGTTGATGGGCGTGTATAACGCCGCGACGGGCAAAAACGACAAGGCGATCGCCATCGGTGGCGGCACGTACGCGCGCGCGCTGAAATGCGGCTGTGCCTTCGGCCCTGAACTTCCCGATACAGAACCCACCATACACCAAGCAAACGAATACGTCACATTGGACGCGCTCCGTTTTATGATCAAAATCTATTACGAAGCGATTAAAGCAATCGCACAGTAAACAAACGAACAACCAACGAAAATTCGCATCAAAAAACAGACCTTTCGGGGTCTGTTTTTCTTTCTATATGCAATATTTTCTACGTCTTATTCTGCAAAATATGCAGTCAAACCGCCCATAACCAGCTCGGCAAGCTCCTGCGAAAATTCTTGGAGCGGTTTTTTCCGCTCGGAATTGAACCAAGCGCGATACGACCAGAACAAACCAGCCAACACAAACTCGGCGGCGACGTTGAGTTTTTCCGACTCTAATTCATAACTGCGCGCAAACGCCGTACGGATCTTTTCGCGAAGAAAGGCGAGCAAACTGCTGATCACACGCGACTGCGAACCCATACGCATCAATTGCGTATACAGCTCGATATCGTCGGCAATAAGCTCGGTCAGGGCAGGGAAAAAGTGCGCGATATATTCCGCGCCGCGATCGTTTTCCAAACGCTTTGTGAATTCATCAAAATCCTCCACCCAGTCGTTTTCCAGCTCCACGAGAATATCGTCCACTTTCGAATAATAATTATATACCGTCTTTCTATCCACGTCCGCGCGCTCTGCAATCTCCTTGATCGAGATCTTCTCTTTGTCTTTCTCTACGAGCAGCTGCGCCAAAGCGTTGCGGATTGCACGTTGCGTACGAACGACGCGTCTGTCCTTCTTTCTTTCCCCTTTTTCCAATTTTTTATTTCTCCAAACTTACGAACGTTAGAAATATTCCACAAATTGTGGATTATTCTACATGCAGTATTATAATACTTTTAGCGCGAAGTTGCAAGCGTTTTTCACACAACCAAGCAAAAGTTTTGTAAAAAAGATATACGATCCACGCCTTACGCGCAGACCGCATACCTTTTAGTGAGAGAATATGAAAAAAGTTTAGTATAGTCGGTTTTGATCACTTCTCCGTAAATTCTCTTGTTAAACGCGCGGTGAAAACCTTTCCCGATTTTCGTTCCGACCTTGCCGCGTGGGAGAAAACTTGTCCCCCTGTTCGAAGACGTTTCCGCCTTTCGTACCTTTAATTTTATTCTTTGTTTGTGAAATCTGTATGTATATTTTGTGATAGTTTAGTGAAAATATTATTATTTAACAAAAAATGTTTGTATTTAACGAGGATTTTTATTCGCGGAGCGAAGCGAAGATTGCCGTGGCGACGCGCAGACCGTCTGCCGCCGATGACGTGATACCGCCTGCGTAGCCTGCCCCTTCGCCGCAAGGGTACAACCCCAAAGTGGAGATCGATTGCAGCGTTTCGTCGCGCTCAATCCGCACGGGAGAGCTGGTGCGGCTCTCCACCCCCGTCAATACCGCGGAAGGATTTGCAAAGCCGTGCAGACGTCTATCCATATCCGTCAAGGCGGTTTTCAGCGTGTCAATCACGGGTGTAGGAAGTACCGCGCGAAGATCGGCAAACGCCGTACCTGCCGCGTACGTGGGGTGGACTTCTCCAAACGAACTGCTTACTTTGTCCTGCAAGAAATCGCCAACGAGCTGCACGGGCGCGGCGTACGTTTCGCCGCCTGCCCTGAACGCCGCGCGTTCGATTTTGCGCTGAAATTCCACACCTGCCAACGGATGATCGCTGTCAAAATCCGCACGCGTGACCTGCGCTATGAGCGCCGCGTTGGCATTTTCGCCGTCACGGGCAAAATTGCTCATACCGTTGGTGACCACGCCCCCGTCTTCGCTGGACGACGGCATTACGTAGCCGCCCGGGCACATACAAAAGGTGAACGCCGCGCGTTCGGACGCGTGAGAAACGAGCTTGTAATCGGCAGCAGGGAGCAGTGTATAGGCTTTGCCGTATTGCGCTTTGCCGATCTCCGATTGCAGATGCTCGATACGCACCCCCACCGCAAAATCCTTTTGGCGCATCGCTACGCCGCGCCGAAGCAAAGTTTCAAAGGTGTCCCTTGCGCTGTGCCCGATGGCAAGCGCCACCGCCGACACCGCGATCTTTTCACGGACAAAACCGCCGTCATCACGTACCGTCCCCCTATCTTTGGGTTCGCGACGGCAAAGCGTGACCGATTGCAGCCGACCATTTTCAATCGTCACGTCTTCGAGCTGGGTATAAAAGTGCACTTCACCACCCTGCGAAAGAATATGCGAGCGCATATTTTTGACGACCTGCTTGAGTTTGTCGCTGCCTACGTGCGGCTTTGCTAAATACAAAATCTCCTTGGGCGCGCCAAAGCGCACGAACGTTTCTAACACTTCGCGATTGAGCGCGCTGTGCGTTTGGGTGTTCAGCTTGCCGTCCGAGAACGTGCCTGCGCCCCCTTCACCGAACTGAATATTCGTCTGCGTATCCAAAAGTTTCGTCGTAAAAAAACGTTTGATCGTCTTTTCCCGTTCTTCGACGGGCGCGCCCCGTTCAATCAACACGGGCGTAATGCCGTGATCGAGTAGGCGCAGGGCGCAAAACAGCCCGGCAGGTCCGCTGCCCACCACCAACACAGGCTTGATCGGCATTTTATTTTTTGGCAAGCGTTCAAAAACACGTTCTTCCTTTTTTTGTTCTTCGCGCGAACACTCCACCGTATATATATAACGGATATTATTCTTATCGCGCGCATCCAGCGATTTTTTCTTGATCGAAAAATAGCCGAGCTTTCCGCCCAGCTTTTTTCGCGCGATCTGCACCAGCTCGTCTTCGCTGCGCCCGATCGGTAATTTTATATCCGAAAAGGTGCGTAAACTCATACCGTATCCCTACCTTTTCCATTTTTTTGGTATTTTTCCGCAAGCGCCGCCGCAACCGTACACGCCGACGAATACGCCCATTGTAGGTTAAATCCACCGCATTGTCCGTCCACGTCCAGCACTTCGCCCGTCATATACAGTCCGTCTGTAAAACGGCTCCGCAACATTTCGTCCGTTTCAGAAAGGGGAACGCCACCTTTCGTCACCTGTGCGTAATCAAAGCCAAGACTGCCCGTAACGAGGAGCGTAAAATCTTTCATCAGCGCCGCCGCGCTGTCAAAATCACCCGCCGCGCGTTTCATCACCGCCCTGCCGATCTGGTTGTTGACCACCCCGAACAGTAGTTCGCTATTATCCAGCGACGTGTAGGCGTTGCGCTTTGCCGACAGCACGTTTCGCAATTCGTCCTGCGTATATTCGGGCAAAAAATCAATCGACAACGTGACCTTTCCCGTCGCGATCGTCTGCGCGATAAACGCCGAAATGCGAAATACCGCGTCCCCCGAAACACCGTAATCGGTGAAGATGATATCGCCGCGCACGGTATATGTCCCCGACGGCGTTTTCGCCGTTAAAATACCGTCGTTCACGCGGATGCCTTTCAGCGTTTTGATGTGTGCCGTATCCGTTTTCAGCTGCACCAAAGACGGGTACAGCGGCGTACAGGTATGCCCGAATTTTTGTGCAAGGGCATAGGACGTACCGTCCGTACCGAAGTTTTTCGCCGCTTTGCCACCGACGGAAAGCACTACGTTTTCCGCAAAGCACGTGTGCGTTTCGCCGTCCTTGCTATACGTGAGCACAAAGCCGCCGTCCATACGTTTTAGATCGGTCACGTACGCCGACGTACGCAGCTCCACGCCCTTTTCCGTTGCATAAAAGCGCAGAGCATCGGTGAGCGCGGACGCCTGCCGACCAGCAGGATACGCCCTTCCCCGTTCGTCGTAAATCAACAGCACTCCTCTACGCAACCAAAAGGCACGCATATCTTCTTCATCGTACGCACGAAGAATCGCGGCAATTTTTTGCTCCGTCGTCCGCTCGGACGAGAAATACTCCGCGTCTAAAACGGCGCTGTTGGTGATATTCCCCTGACCGTTGCCCGTAGATGAGAGCTTTTTCCCCACACGATCGCCACGCTCGAAAACTACCGTCTTGGGCAGGGGCGTAGCCGCTGTTAAGTTGTATTCTGCCAGCGCGTTGACGAGCATCAAGCCCGACGCACCGCCGCCGATCACGGCGATCGATATTTTTTCCATACTTTCATTGTACAGCATTTCCGCGCATATGTCAATTTTTTCGTATTTTTTTTGCGAATATAAGCAAAATTTTTTGGCGTCGGCTTGACTTTTCGCCCCTTTTATATTACAATATTATAACAGAATTCAATTTGCCGAACGTTCGGCGTGAAAAAAGGAGATAGTATGAGAGCTTTTTTGGAAGGATTGAAAAAGATCCTTAACCCTGTTGCAGACGCGCTCCATTGTCGCGGCGCACTCGATTCGTCGTTTGCGTACTTGATGGAGAATCTGTTTATGATGTGGGTAATTTTGGCGTGCACGGCGTTGTTTCTCATCGTTTTGGTGGTAATCATCGTATTGTCGGTGAAGGCACATAGACGCAACAAAGCTATCCGCCGCGCGGAAGATTATCCACAGATCGCACACACACCCGTGCCCGTATCTACCGCACCTACCCCCACACCCGTTGCGGAAGAGCCTACTCCCGTAGAAACAACACAGCCCGTTGAAGAACCCGTGGCGATCGTTGCAGAGCCTGCCCCCGTTGTGGAAGAACCCGTAGCGGAAGAAGAACCCGTAGCGGAAGAAAAGCCCGTAGCGGAAGAAAAGCCTGCGCCTGTTGTGGAAGAGCCTACCATCAGCCCTGCTCCTGTGAAAAAGACGGCGAAGAAAAAGGCTACGCCCGTAGCGGCGGAAACGGCGGCTGCTGTGGCAACGGAAGATTCTGCGGAAGAAAAGAAACAGACGAAATATCGCGGCAAATGGACGATTTGTAAGCTGACGACGCAGACGGAAAACGACGAGAACAAAGAAGTGATGTATTTCTTTGAGCTGCACGCGTCCAACGGCGAAAAGCTGATGGAGAGCCAAGAATATACTTCGCTCGCCGGCGCGAAAAAGGGCATTGAAACACACGTGAATAATATCCAGAGCGGCAATTTCAAAATTTCGCTCACCAAGAAAGGTACGTATATTTTCAAGCTGATGAACGCGAAAGGTATGCTACTGTGCACGGGTGAAAACTACACCACGCGCGCGAGATGCGAAAAGGCGATCGAATCGACAAAGCGTTTTGCGGAGACGGCGGTGATTGATGAAACGGTGCAGGAGATCGTGATTAAAGTACCTGCGGACGAGGAGAATACCGTTGCAACGGCGACTACGGAAGGCGCGATCGGGAAATGGATCGTTTCCAAGGAAACGGACAGCGAAGGCAACGTAGCGTACTATTTCGAGCTGTTCGCCAACAACGGCGAAAAGCTGCTCTCGTCCGAAGATTACGCGTCGCCAAACGGTGCAATCAGCGGTCTGGAAACGCACAAAAAGAATATCGAAAAAGGGAATTTCCGTATTGTGCCCACCAAGCGCGGCGATTATATTTTCAAACTTCTCAACGGCAACAACCAGCTGCTCTGCCTTGGCGAGCATTACAAAACCCGTCGTCTGTGCCAAAACGCGGTGGAATCGGTGAAGAGATTCGCACTCTCCTCCCCCACCGTCAACGACGTGGAATAAGCGTAAACAAAACATAAGAAAAAGGCGGTTTTCCAAAGCAAAGGAAACCGTCTTTTTTTGCGCCATACTTGCGCTGTTTGCGCGATTCGCATTGCGCGAACTCCGCGGCGGTGTTGTGCCGCCTTTTATTCTGCGCGTCTGCCGCGCAGCCAAAGCACGCCGTTCGTGATGATCGGCGACAAAATCAGCCAAAGCGCTGCAAGCGCAATAATCGAGTACGTGATGATCGACCCGATCGCACGCGCGCCCGAGAATACCGTGGACACGAGATTGAGATTGAACAGACCGAACAAGCCCCAGTTAATCGCGCCGACGATCACCAAAATATAAGCGATAATGTTTACGATACGCATATTTTCTTCCCTCCTAAAAGCAGTATGCGCCGTCCGTTCAAAATTATACAAACGCTAAAAAATTACGCCCTGCGGCAAGCAAATGCCGCAGGGCGTATTCCGTTGAAGATAAGTTTTACTCGCTACGGAGCGCCACGACAGGATCTTTTTTCGCCGCCGCTTTGGCAGGGATCAGACCGCTGATGAGCGTGAGCAGGATACTGATACAGATCATTATGACTGCCGAGCCGAACGGCAACGCCGCCAACGTGGTAATCCCCGTCAACGTACCGAGTAGAGCGTTGATACCAAACGAGAGCAGGTACGTGATCAATACGCCGATCGTACCCGACGCCAAGCCGATAATAAACGTTTCGGCATTGAACAGGTTTTTGATGTCCTTCTTTCTCGCGCCGAGCGATCGCAACACACCGATTTCGCGCGTTCTTTCGACGACGGATACGTACGTGATAATACCGATCATCACCGACGATACCACCAAAGAAATGGACGTGAACGCCACCAAAACAACCGTGATTGCGTTCAGCATCATCTCTACCATACCCATCAGCAAGCCTACCGTGTCGGTGTATTTGACTTCGTTGCTGTTGGAGAGCAATTCGGTATGCGATACGCCGTCGCTATCCACCCAGATATATTCGTACGGAGATTCCTGCGTACCCTTGGCGCACAGCTCGTTCCAGCCGTCCAAATAACGGAGCATATCTTTTTTGGTGTCAAACGACGCCGTGTAGAAGGCGATATCCGTGATTTTATCACTCGCACCCAGCGCCGCGAGCGCGCCGCCCTCGTCAATCAATCCCGACGTCATATCCACAACGTATTCGGCGAGTGTATTGACAGGCAACGTACAATTGCCGTCCTGCTGGATATATTGCACGATTGCCGAAGGGTTCGCCATCTCTTCCGCTACGTATTCTTGGATAAGTTTTTCGGTGATATTCAAGCCGTCAGGAAGACAACCGAACGAAAGATCTTCCTTCAAACGCAGAATACCTGTGATGCGGATCGTCTTTGCCAATGCCTCGGTAGGATCGCCAAAATCTTTCATACCTGCATACACGAAAGGCGACGACGCGTTGCCCGTGGGATAGTACACGCTGCTGTTATTGAACAGCTTATATTCCATCGTGAAAATATCGCTGAAATCTACCAACAGGTTTTCTTTTTCTTCCGTTTCCTGCGTTCCGTTGCCGTTTTCTTTGTTAAAATCAAACTGATTCAAGAACTGCTCTGCGTTGATCAAGCCGAGCTGTGCGAGTAGCACGTCCGTCAGTTCGTTGTTCTGACCAACGACCAAAACGGCGTCCGTCGATTTTTTCGGCAAGCCCGTTGTATTGCCGACAATGGACGGGTTCACCGCCACCACGTCGTATTGCGAAAGCACGTAGTCGGCATAGTTGGACTTTTCAAAATCCGCCGTGCCCGGCATTACGTTCACCACTTCGCCAAGCATTGTCACGTAGGGCGCTAACGACGCCAGCGTTTCGTCTTGCGCGCGCAGCGCGTCCGTGTAAATCCCTTTTACCATCGAGATGGAAACGTTTTTATTCGACAAATCCGCACCGGCGATCTGCTCGATCACTTCGGAATCGAAAGGCGATGCCACGAACAGGTTGTTTTTGATCTCCGCGCCCGTCGAATACATAATTTCTTCATAATATTCTTGGGGCATATTCGCCACGTAGTTAAGATACGCGTCACTGATGTTATTCTCGATCATCATACCTTGCGCCAAGTTCGTCACGAACGAATTGACGTAAACTTTGTTGCCCAGCTGGGACAGATCGGGCATATCTTCCGTACTCGAAAGCCCCGACATAATCGCGTTCACATCCACCGTCTTTTTGGAGACTGTCACGGGCGACGACGAGAGCATATCTTCTTCCGTTTTCGCAATATAGCCGCTAAACCCGTTGGAGAGCGCCAGCACCAAACAAACGCTGATAATACCGATACTGCCTGCGATCGACGTGACGATCGTTCTTCCCTTTTTCATCAGCAGGTTTTTCGCACTCAGTCCAAGCGACGTCAAAAACGACATCGACGAGCGTTCTTTCTTCGTCTTCTTTTTCTTCGTTCCCACCGCCGCAGGCTGTTCCTCCGACACTATTTCACACGGCGCGATTTCCGCCTCCGCGCGTTCCGACTCTTCCTCTTCAATCGAGTACGGATCACTGTCGGAGATCACCAAACCGTCCTGCAATCGTACGATACGCGATGAATACTGTTCAGCAAGCTCAGGATTGTGCGTGACCATAATGACAAGACGTTCGCCCGCAATCTCTTTGATGAGATCCATAATTTGCACGCTCGTCACCGTGTCCAGCGCACCCGTCGGTTCGTCCGCGAGCAGGATTTCGGGATTATTGACGAGCGCACGCGCGATCGCGACACGCTGCATCTGACCACCCGAGAGCTGGTTGGGCTTTTTATACATTTCGTCGCCCAAGCCTACCTTTCGGAGTGCCTCTTCCGCTCTTTGACGGCGTTCTGCCTTGGACAGCCCCGCGATCGTCAGCGCGATCTCGACGTTGCCCAAAACGTTCTGGTGCGGAATCAGATTGTAGGACTGAAACACAAACCCGATGCGGTGGTTTCTATACACGTCCCAGTCGTGATCCTTGTAATCCTTGGTAGATTTTCCGTTGATGACAAGATCGCCTTCCGTGTAATGATCCAAGCCGCCGATAATATTCAACATCGTCGTTTTACCACAGCCCGATGCGCCCAAAATGGACACAAATTCGTTCTTACGGAAGTTCAGATCCACCCCTTTGAGGGCGTGTACCACCAGACCTGCCGTCTTGTAATCCTTTTTAACGTTCTTTAATTGTAACATCTATGTATGCCTCTTTCGCCGTTTGTCGTTTCGTTTTTTGCGCGGCGAAACTTATTTCTTTCTCTTATTCCTTCTTGCCGTCTTTGCAGCCGCAAGTTTTCTTTTCCTGTTCAATGGCGTCCAAAAATTCATCCATCATTTCGCAAAGTGTATTGAATTTTTCCACGCCGTACGATTTTACCGCTTTGCCGATAAACGTTTTCGCCGTTTTCAGCTCTGCCTGATACGACTGCATCGTTTCGTCCGTCATTACAATGTATGCAACTTTGCGATCGAGCGCGTCCGCTACGCGCTGTACCACCCCGTTTTGTTCCATACGGTTTACAATCTGCGACACCGCAGAACGGGTGACGCCCAAGCGCGACGCAAGCTGTGTGGAAATCAAACGTTTTCCCTCTCGCTCCGCCATAATGATTTCGTTCAAAAGGCGAAGTTCTGTATCGTTAAAACGGCTCTTCTTGCCACTCACCACCAACGAGTCGCTACGTCTTTGTAGGTTAAATATCGCCAATAAATAACGGTCGTTCTCGCTCGTTCTGCCCACTCTCTTTTCCGTATTGTCGTTTCTCAACATCTTTTTTTCTCTCCTGTATATACTATCTGATTTTTTCTTCCGCGGCGATCTCTTATCGCCGTCTTTCCTTGGCTCTTATTATAAATCTTTTTCTGTACTTTTGTCAAGGGTTAGAGTGGATTTTTTTCGCAATTTTCCGCTGTTTTTAGCAATTTTCACTCTACTTTCACACAGCAAAATTTTACTGCGCCTTTTTTGTTTTGCACTTTACTATTTTACCTGAAAATTATGAAGAAATCATGAACGTATTGTAAAAAATAGTAGACAATTTTATTTTTTTTCTTGGAAAGGCTTGTCAAAGCGTGAAAAAAGTGCTACAATGGGTGCAATCGGTTTGCTTTGCAACGCAACGGATTTGCCTTCGGATTTTTCGAGAACTATGTTCGGGGGCTTTTGGAGAATAAATCGTATGAAAACTTTAACGGAATTTTTGAAAGATTCGCTCACGGCGTATCACGCGTGCGAAAATTTGAAAACGGCGCTCTTGGAAAACGGTTTTTTCCAGCTCCACGAAACGGCGGACTGGAACGTGAGCGAAGGAGGCAAGTATTTTATTGTACGCGGCGGCAGCTTGATTGCGTTCACAATCGATTCGTTGGACGATTTTGCGTATAAAATCATCGCTTCGCACCCCGATTCCCCTGCACTGAAAGTAAAAGAAAACGCATTGAAAACGGGCGAAGCGTATGCTACGCTCAACGTTGAAACGTACGGCGGCGGTATCTGGCATACTTTCTTGGACAGACCTTTGAAAATCGCAGGGCGCGTAATCGTCAAAAACGGCACGATGCTGGAAACGAAAACGGTCACGTCCCCCTTTACGGTGACGATTCCGTCCTTGGCAATCCATCAAAACCGCAACGTCAATGAAGGCTTTGCCATCAATAAACAGGTCGATTTGCAGCCGCTCTGCGCGCTGGCAAATGCAGGGCTGACGATGGAAACTCTACTGCAAAATATCGGCGGCGAAAACGTGATCGCACACGATCTTTATCTCGTCAACGCGGACACGCCCTATACCTTTGGTGTAAACGACGAGTTTTTGGCGTCCCCCCGTATTGATAATTTGACCAGCGTATATGCCTCTCTCAACGCGTTCCTTTCGCACGAGGATAAGAGCGGTATTTGTGTGCTGGCTTGTCTGAACAACGAAGAAGTGGGGAGCTTGTCTTCGCAGGGCGCGGACGGCGATTTCTTGGAAACCACCCTTCGTCGTATCTCGTATGCGTTCCGCTTTGACGACAATGAATATTACAAGGCACTTGCCGCGTCTTTCCTGCTCTCCGCGGACAACGCACACGCATTGCACCCCAACCATCCCGAAGTGAACGACCCGACGAACAGAACGGCGTTCGGCGGTGGGATCGTGATCAAATCGCACGCAGGCGGCGCATATATTACCGACGCAATGTCGGCGGCGGTCGTAAAAACGGTGTTCGACAACGCCGAAGTCCCCTATCAGTATTTCCTGAATAACTCCATGCTTCGCAGCGGCTCTACACTCGGCTGCGCCACGATACGCCATCTGGGCGTGCAGGGCGCGGATATCGGCATCGCACAGCTGGCCATGCACTCCGCGAGTGAGTGTTGCGCAATCGTCGATTGCGTACACATCGAAAAGGGTATGCGCGCGTTCTATGAGAGCACCCTTCGTTCGGTGGACGGCGGTATGCTCGTCGAGTGACGACCGAGTGCTAAATTCGCTCGCTACAAAATAAAACAAAAATTGATTTTACTATGGAAAAAGACGGCTGTTAAATAGCCGTCTTTTTTATCGTTTTTGTTATTCATCGCGTACACGGGTACGCCTTTTTGTTTTTTCTTATTTGATAAACGCGCGGAAAGCGAGATAATTTTCGTACAAGTCCGCCTTTGAGATTACCTCAAACGGCGAGTGCATCGAAATCACGGGAACGCCAATATCGATCGTGTCAACGTTCATGTTCGCAATATATTTCGCTACCGTACCGCCGCCGCCGACGTCCACTTTACCCATCTCGCCCGTCTGCCAAATAACACCGTTTTCATCGAACAGCTTACGAAGATACCCGACAAATTCTGCGTTGGCATCGTTCGAGCCACTCTTGCCGCGTGCGCCCGTGAACTTCGTAATCCCTGCGCCGTGGGAGAGATATGCGGAGTTCATTTTTTCGCAAACTTCGGGATAGTTGGGATCGTAGCCTGCGTTGACGTCTGCCGAAAGGCACATCGATTTTGCGCGGATCGCGCCCGATGTTGTTCCAAAAGACGCAGCGATTTCGTCAATCAAATCGGTGAAGAGGGCGCATTGCATACCCGTATTGCCTTCGCTGCCGATTTCTTCCTTGTCCGCAAGGATCACCATTACCGTCTTATCGTCCGATTCTTCGTCAAACAGCGCGGTGAACGCAGGATAAGAACAAACTCTGTCGTCGTGACCGTATGCACCGATCAAGCCCCTATCAAGCCCCACGTCCTTTGCCTTGTACGTCGGCACGAGCGAAAGCTCTGCACACAGGAAATCCGCCTCTTTTACGCCGTATTTTTCGTGGAGAATTTTCAAAAGGTTTTCCTTTACCGTCTTATCCTTTTCGTTTTCCGCTGCCACAAAGGGAATATTGCCCAGCCAGATATTCAGATCTTCGCCGCCGATCGCCTCGCCCAAAGGCTTTACGTTCTGTTTCGCTGCCAAGTGGGGCAACAAATCGCTGATGCAGAACACGGGATCATTCTCGTCTTCGCCGATCTTCACGTCGATCGTACTGCCGTCCGCGAGCGCGATCGTACCGTGCAAAGCAAGGGGGATCGTCGCCCATTGATATTTACGAATACCGCCGTAATAGTGCGTTTTTGCGAACGCCACGCCGTCGCTTTCGTAGAAAGGCACTTGTTTGAGATCAAGACGGGGGCTGTCGATGTGCGACGCGATGATACGAATACCGTCCTTTTTCACATCCCCTTTACCGATCTTGATCAGGTACAAATTTTTGCCGCGATTATCATAATAGACTTTGTCGCCTGCCTTTAACTTTTTGCCAAATTCAAAGGGCACGTAGCCGTGCTTCTTCGCCATCGCTACCGCGTACGCGCAAGCCTCGCGCTCTGTTTTCCCTTCGTCGATAAACGTCTTGTACCCTTCTGCATAATCGAAAATTTCCTTCATCAATTTTTCGTCTGCAACTTCGTACACGTTCGTTCTTTTGTAAGCAAGTTCACTCATAGTTTTTATATCTCCTTATTCTTCTTTTTTGTAATTGATTGTGGATAACAGCTACACCCCAACGATCACCGTAAACGGCGAAGCTGCAAGCACTTCAAGTCGAGGCGAGAGATCGTACCGAGTAGTACGTACCCGAGCCGCAACGCCGAAATGCGATGCAGATTGCTGCGAGCGATACGCGAAGCCGCAAAGGAGCGTACAAGTAAGTACGTGACTGCGCGGCGACAAAGTAGCGCGATGCAGATACGTCGTTTTTAATGCAGAAAGCCTTTTATGATTTGCTCTTCGGCTTCCTTTTCAGTCAATCCCAAAGTCATTAACTTGATCAGTTGTTCGCCTGCAATTTTGCCGATTGCCGCCTCGTGAATCAGCTCGGCATCAATGTCGTTTGCGGACAAGCAAGGCGCAGCCGTCACCGACGCGTCGTCCATAATGATTGCGTCGCACTCGGTATGTCCGTGACAGGGCGCGTTGCCGTTCATTGTGGAAACGAAATTTTGTCTGGACTTTCCAGCCGCCACCGATCGGGACATGATATCCGCGCGGCAACCTTCGCCGTTCATCTCCACGACAAAATCGGTGTCCGCCGTCTGATTGCCGTGCGTGTAGAGCTTTTCTTTTACCACGAAATTTGCCCCTGCCGCCATCGTTGCCGTCGTCACGCGCTTTGTGGAATCAATGCCTTTGATCTGCGTTGTTTCCATCTCCATATACGCGCCTTCGTCCAAATGCACCACCGTCTTGGGGTTCATCACGTTCTTGCCGTTGCCGTCCCCCGATCCGTAATGCTTTTCCACGTATTTTACGCGCGCATTCTTGCCCACGTAAAAGGTGTGTTCGCCGTCGTGACGGGAAGTGTCGTCTTTGCCGCCTGCATTGTGAATACCACAGCCTGCGACGATGACTACGTCCGCGTTCTCACCGATATGGAAATCGTTATACACCACTTCTTGCAATCCTGCTTTGCTGATGATAACGGGGATATGCATACTCTCGTTTTTGGTGTTCGGTTTGATGTAAATATCAATGCCCGATTTGCCGTCTGTTTTGGTGACGATGTCGATATTCGCCGTCGTCTTTCTGCCGTGCAATTCCCCGTTGCCGCGGATATTGTACGCGCCCTCGGGCGTGCCGTGCAGATCGGCTACTTTTTCTAACAAATCTTTTTCGATCGCGTTCATACCACACCCCTTTACAATTTTTCCGTCAAGACGCGGCAGGATTCCGCCGCCAAAAGCTGGGGCAAAATATTGCTCTTCTCACCCGTTTTTTGCACCTGTCCGTCCGCAATCACCACGATACGGTCTGCTATGTTTAAGATACGCTCTTGGTGCGAAATAATCAAAATGCTCCCTTTCGTCTTTTCGTACATATTTTGGAACACCTTGATCAAGCTGTTAAAGCTCCAAAGATCGATCCCTGCCTCCGGTTCGTCAAAGACAGAAAGCGAAGTGCCGCGCGCCAAGATCGTCGCGATCTCGATGCGTTTGAGCTCGCCCCCCGACAGGGAGGCATTGACTTCACGGTCGATATAATCACGCGCACACATACCCACTTCGGAGAGGTACGCGCAGGCATCGGACACCTTTAACGGCTTGCCAGCCGCCATCGTAATCAGATCGCGCACGGTGATGCCTTTGAAACGGACGGGCTGCTGGAACGCGTACGAAATGCCTTTCTGCGCGCGCTCGGTGATGGACAGATCGGTAATGTCTTCCCCGTCCAGATAAATTCTCCCTTCCGTGGGTTGAATAATCCCTGCAATCACCTTCGCAAGCGTCGATTTGCCGCCGCCGTTCGGTCCGGTAAACGCCACAAACCGCTCGTCCAGCGTCAGGTTGATATTCTTCAAGATCTGCTTTTCGCCCCGTTCATCGGAGACCGTGTAGCTGATGTTTTTCAGTTCTAACATATTTTCCTCTTTCGGATATTCTCTATTTTCTTCTTTTATTTATACCGCAAAAGCGGCGAAATTAAACGCGCGCACAGCCGTTATTTCATGCAGACGTCGCCGTTTTCCAGCCGTTCGTAAAGCGACGACATCACTTCGCGCGTAAGCCCGTTCCACGAATACGCAATTTTCAACTCTGCAAGCGGAAGCGTCGCACCGATATTCAAGAACGGTTTACCCAAACGCTGCGGCGTCACGTAGTCGCTGGCAAGCACCAAATACAAATCCGACGCCGTCGTCTTTTTCGTCACGCGGAGTACGGGGTATTCGCTCGCTGCCGAGAACGCGACCGTGATCGCAACACGCGCATAGGTATCTGCCGCCGCAATATCGCCGATCGTGATCTGCGTAGCGTTCGCCGTGCCGACAATATGCAACCGCCCGTCTTCCTTTATGTACGTAAGCGTGCCGATCGTCACGTTTTGTGTACCGTCTAAACACAGCATACCGCCGTGAATATTCGCCCGATTAAACGTGCCGCCGCAAAGCAAACGCAGCTCTTTACCACTCGCCGTCAGCGTATCAAGCGTGACGTTCGCCGAAACGTCCGTCCAGCTCGTCGCCGTATCTACGAGATTGCCACCCGTGATCGACGTTTCCGCGATCAGTTCCACCGCCGTACCTGCCGTCGTCAGCGTTTTGCCGCCCAGCTGCAGCGTGGGCACGCTGTACGATACGTTCCGCAAGACAAGATCGCCCTGCAACGTGAGCGCGTCTGGCGAAAGCAGATCCGCCAACTCGTAATAACCGCCTGCGTACGGGCGGTATTCGCCAACGATAACGAGCGTGCCTGCCGTATGTGATATTCGATCGAGCGTCGCGCCTTGGAGCACGATTTCCGCGCCCGACGGCGTAGCCTTTGTCTTTGGATACAAATACGCCTCGTACGTCAGCCCTTCGCCCAAAAGGGCGCATACGTCCTCGATTGACGGGTACATCGGCGCGTTTTCTTTCGTGTATTTACCGTCCGAAATCTCGGCGGCGTTTGCCGCGCGAACAGGAGTAAGCCCGTCTTCATCGAGCGTGGGCAGACCAAACGCATAATTCACGTTCCAGCCGTCCTCGGGCGTGAACGCGTCGTGCGTTTCCGCGAACGTATCGGGATCTGTGCCAAACCACTCGCGAGAGAGCGTTTTGCTGTCTAAATCGTTCCAAGTAATATCGACGTTATACCAGCCGTCGTCAATCTGCACGACGTTCCACGCGTGCCCGAACGTCTGACCGTCCTGCACGGCATACCCCGTCGCCGTGATACAGGGGAGCGCGAACAGATCGCACAGATAATCGTACGTCTTTGCGTAGCTCTCGCAGACGCCCTTGCCGTACAACGCGCCGCCTACGATATTGTGCGCCCAAATCTCCGTCGAGGGCGTCACGTAATCGTCTTCGTATGCGTACGTCGTAATGTCTGCCACATAATCGTGGATCGTCAGCGCACGCTCTACTCTGCTCGTTGTTCCGTCCAGATACGCGTCACACGTTTCCACCATTTTCTCCACCGCCGCCTGCGCCTGCTGGCGATCGCTCGCCTGGGCATATACAGGGTCAATCAAGAACGTAAGATTACTCCTGCCTAACAAAACGGAATTTCCCCACCAGAAAAATTCGGGGTATTCCACCGACACCGTGCGCCATACGCTCACCGCTTCGTCACTCGTCAAACCGTGCTGTGAAAAGCGCAGATCCGCGATCTCGTAATGATCGCCCGTCGCCGTCACGTTCTTCGTCGAAACGTGGAAATTGCACGCGACGTTGTACAGATCGGTATAAAAGGCGCAAAGCCCTTCGCCCTTGTCCAAAGCCGCAAAATATTGATACCCTTCCTTATTTGTCGGGGCTACGGGCGTGAGATCGATGGGCGTCACTCTCCCCAAATCTTCGCGTGTGCCGTCCGTATAATAGGCGATTTTGTGCCCGATCTCGTCCGTTTCCGTGCGGAGTAATTCCTTTTCGAGGTCGGGCGTAGGCTCGCTCATACTTTCGCTTTCGCGCTCGCTATCTTCGTCGCTCTCTTTTTCGCTCGCCACAGGTTGGCTCGCCGTAGCGTCTTCGTCGGGATTCCACTCGTCTTCCGCATAACTCTTTTCGCTACTGCTATCGTTCCCTAAAAACGCCTCGATAAATTCCGCGCAGCCTGAAAAGGCGAACAATCCGCACGCCGCCAACAGACAGCACGCCAAACGAAATTTCTTTTTCATTTTTCTATGTACTCCTTTTCCCATATTTTTTAGAATATCCCCACCAAAGCGCGGTGCGTTTGCAGCCAGCGCCGTTTTGCCTTCCAGTCGGGCACGTATTTTGCCACTTCCGACCAGAACGCAGCGGAGTGATTTTTATGCTTTACGTGCGATAATTCGTGCACGACCACGTATTCGATCACGTCTTTGGGCGCGTACAGCAATCGGTAGGAAAAGCGCAGGGCGTTATCGAACGAACACGAGCCCCACTTGCCGCGTGCGGAGGAAATCGCCACCGATTTGTAGCCCACGCCCATCGTTTGCGCCGTGCGTGCCGTCACCGAAGTGAAGATACGCAGAGCGTTTTCCTTTAACCACTTAATCAGCCGTTCTTTGCTCTTTTTTTCAGGTAAACACAACACGTGTGCGCCCTGATCGTAGCCGACCGTCTTTCTGTCGGCAAGAAAAATCTGGCATTTTTCGCCGAGCAATAAAAATTCGTACCCGTGCAAATTGTCGGGCGGTAAGGCGATTGCCGCCTTTGCCTGCTCCGCTTTTTTACGCACAATCCAGTCTTCTTTTTCTTGTATAAACGCAAAAATCCGTTCTTCGCCGCAGCGCATCGGTGCGCGGACGATCAAACGATTGTTTCGATCGATAGCAATCGCCAGCGTCTTGCGGTGGGAACGGATAATTTCGTCGGGTCGCACCATTTGCGTCTTATGCCTCGTAGCCGTTCGGGTTGCCGCTCTGCCACTTCCATTGCGAAGCGCACATTTCTTCGATGCCGAATTTTGCTTCCCATTTCAGCTCTCTTTTTGCCTTATCGGGTGCGGCGTAGCAGGTCGCGATGTCGCCGGGGCGACGATCGCAAATCTTGTACGGCAACGTCTTGCCGCAAGCCTTTTCAAACGCGTGGATCATATCCATTACGCTATACCCGTGCCCCGTACCAAGGTTATAGATATGTACGCCTGCGTCGTTGCATTGCTCGATCGCCGCGATATGCCCCAGCGCCAAATCGACCACGTGGATAAAATCGCGCACACCCGTGCCGTCGGGGGTGTCGTAATCGTTGCCAAAGACGTTGATGCAAGCGAGTTTCCCCGTTGCTACCTGCGCCACGAACGGCATCAGGTTGTTGGGAATCCCTTTCGGGTCTTCGCCGATCAAGCCGCTTTCGTGCGCGCCTACGGGATTGAAATAGCGGAGCAAAATGATATTCCAGTTTTTATCCGCTTTGTACAGATCCTGCATAATCATTTCCATCATCAGTTTCGTACTGCCGTAAGGGTTGGTCGTCGAAAGACGGCAATTCTCGTCCAAGGGCAGGCGTTCGGGATTGCCGTACACCGTTGCCGACGAAGAGAAAATAATTTTCTTGACGTTGTATTTTTCCATAATTTGGAGCAAGGATACCGTGCCGCTGATGTTGTTTTCGTAATATTTCAAAGGCAAACGCACGCTCTCGCCCACCGCCTTGAACGCCGCGAAATGGATTACCGCGTCAAAGCTATGCTTTGCAAAAATATTCTCCATCGCCGCCACGTCGCGAATATCCGCCTCGTAAAACGTCACCGCCTTACCCGTGATTTTCTGTACGCGGCGCAAACTCTCAAAGCTGGAATTGCTAAAATTGTCCACGACGACTACGTCATAATCTTTGTTCAAAAGCTCCAAAACGGTGTGCGAACCGATATAGCCGCAGCCACCCGTCACCAAAATCGTTGCCATACTTCTCTCCTTTATTCTTTGTCGTCCTTTTTCCTTTCTTCCATTTCTTCTGCCGTCAGCAGACGGGAACGGATTTTCAGTACCTTTTGTTTCGTCGCTTTGACGATCTTGATTTCAATATCTTCAAAGTGGAGTATCTCGCCGATCGTCGGGAGCTGACCGCAAAGCTCCGTCACCCAGCCGCCAACCGTGTTCGATTCGTAATCCTCGTCCGAAATCTCCTTTTCATACAGCTCGAAAAACTGTTCGGGAGGGCATTTGCCGTCCACCCAGTATTCGTTTTCGGCAATCTGACCAAAGAGTACTTCTTCTTCGTCGTGTTCGTCCCAGATCTCGCCAACCAGCTCTTCCAAAATGTCTTCCAGCGTGACGATCCCCACCAAGCCGCCGTATTCGTCCGATACCGCAGCCATATGGATTTTCTGCTTTTGCAGTTGTTTCAAAAGGGTGGAAATACGGGTGTACTCCGTCGTGAACACGATATCCTGTACAAAATGCCCGATTTTGTCTTCGCCCTTCAAGTAATTGATGTAAAAATCCCGTTCGTGAATAACGCCGATCACGTTGTCGATCGTATCTTTATACACGGGCAAACGGGAATACCCCGTCTTTTCAAACAGCGCGCGCACCTCGTCCATCGGCGTGTCTTCTTCCACCGCATAGACGTCCACACGCGGAACGAGTATGTCTTCCACTTTCAAATCGTCAAATTCGAGCGCGGAACGCACCAGCTCCGATTCGTCTTCTTTGAGCGCGCCGCTCTCTTCTGCCTCTTCCACCAACGTGAGTAGCTCTTCGTCCGTGACCGTGTCGTCCTTTTTCAGCTTGAAAATCTTCGCAAGCAAGAATTTGAATCCGTCGAATATTTTGCAGATCGGCCAGAGAATCCAGTAGAAAAGCTGCATTAAGGGATAGAATAAAAAGCAGACTTTTTCAGGATATACGCTGGCGATGTATTTGGGGGTGATTTCGCCGAAAATCAACACCACGACGGTGAGCACCGCCGTCGAAACGGTAGCCACGAGATCTGCATTTGCGATCAATCTCGCAAATAAAATCGTAGCGAGCGCCGACGCTGAAATATTGACGACGTTGTTGCCGACGAGTATCGCCGTCACGAGTTTGTCGTATTTTTCATCCGCAAAATTATACACCGCTTTCGCGTTCTTTTTGCCTTGCGCCGCAAACGTTTTCAGCTTGATTTTATTCGCACAGGAAAACGCCGTTTCCGTTGCCGAGAAAAAGCCGGAAAAGAGTACCAGAACTGCAATTGCAATACTTAGGGGTAGGTGATCCATAATCGTTGTTGAATATCCTCCAAAAAAACAAAAAATTATTTTTTAAGGTATAACCTTAACACCTAACATTATAATACTTTTCCACTTCTTTTGTCAACAGGTAGCGCGTGGATATTTTTGTATTTTCCTTGCATTTTTCATATTTTTTAACTCTTTTTCATCGTTCTGTCACGGCAACGTTTTTTCCATCGCCCTTTCCGTCTGTTTTCGCCGCGCTATGTTGCGCTTTTGCAAGGCGGTTTTCTCCGCGAAGTGGCACGCAGCAAAATGTCCCGACTCCGTTTCCACCTGTGGTGGAAATACTCTGCGGCAAAGCTCCGTCGCCATAAAACAACGGGGGTGAAAGGGACAGCCCTGCGGCGGCGAAGTCGGGTTTGGCAAACTCCCCTCCAAAAAGATTTTTTTGCGCGGATTTTGGGACGGGATTGCGCTGATGAGCGCTACCGTGTACGGATGACGGGGATCGGAAAACACCTGCTTTGCGCTGCCTATCTCCACAATCCTACCCAGATACATTACGCCGATCCGATCGGAAATATACCGCACTACGCCAAGGTCGTGTGAGATGAACAGATACGTCAGCCTTTCCCGCTCTTTTAGATCGGACAACAGGTTGAGAATTTGCGATTGTACGGACACGTCGAGCGCGGACACACACTCATCCAAGACGACGAATTTTGGACGGAGCGCCAGCGCACGCGCGATACCGATACGCTGCCTTTGACCGCCCGAAAACTGGTGCGGATAACGATGAAGCATATACGGCTGCAAGCCGCATTTTTCCATTATCTCCGTCACGTATCCACGCATTTGCGGCGTGCCGCGCCGATAAAAACCGTGCACCGCCACTCCCTCTTCGATGAGCTGCCCTGCCGTCATACGTGGATCGAGCGAAGAGTAGGGATCTTGGAATACGATTTGCAGCTCCTTCCTATATTTTCGCATTTGCGACGGCGAGAGCGACGTCAATTCCACCGACGAATTGTTCGATTGATCGCGCACCGTCCCCTCGCCTTCCCCCGTTTTGCCGTAATAAAACACCTTGCCACCCGTGGGGGAAAGCAAGCCGAGCAACAATCTGCCAAACGTCGATTTTCCGCAGCCGCTCTCTCCGACAAGCCCGAACGTCTCGCCACGTTTTATATCGAGCGTGACACCGTCGATGGCGCGGAGCATTGGACGTGTACGGGAGAACAACGACGGTCTTGACAAGGGGAAATATTTTTTAAGATTCCTGATCGAGAGTAATTTGTCTGTGTCGGGCACTTTTTCTCTCCTCCTTTTTTGGATAAAAACAGCGGATTGCGTGCTGATACACGCCCTTTTCCGACGGCACGGCAAAAAGTGCAGGCTCTTCTTCGACGCATTTTTGCGTGCAATACGGACAGCGCGGTGAAAATTTACAGCCTTTGGGCAGTGCAAAGGGCGTAGGTACGCTGCCGGGGATACTCTCCAACCGTTTCCCTGCCCGTTTTGCGCTGGGAGCGGAGCGCAACAGTCCTTCGGTATAGGGGTGCGAATAGCCGTGTTTTTGAAAAAGAACGGGGACTGGTACGCGTTCAACGACCTGTCCGCAGTACATTACCGCAACGTCGTCTGCCATTTCACCCACCACACCGAGGTCGTGCGTGATAAACAAAATCGCCGTGTCGTTTTCCGCCTGCAATTCTTTCATAAGGGACAAAATCTGCGATTGCACGGACACGTCGAGCGCCGTCGTCGGCTCGTCCGCGATCAAAATTCGTGGACGACAGGAAAGCGCCATCGAGATCATTACGCGTTGGCGCATCCCCCCCGAAAGCTGGTGTGGATACCCTTTTAACACCCGTTTGGGGTTTTGGATATGCACAGATTCTAACATTGTTTCCGCCGCCGCACGCGCCTGCTTTTTCTTCATACTACGGTGGATTTCAAACGGCTCGCGCAGTTGTTTTTCAATGCTGAACACGGGGTTGAGCGCGGTCATCGGCTCTTGAAAAATCACGGAAATCTGATTACCGCGAATCGCGCGCATTTTGTCAGGCGCAAGAGCCGTCAAATCCACCCGTCTTTCGCCGTCATCGAAGTATATCCCACCACTCTCGATATATCCGTTGCTATCCAAAAGGCGCAAAATACTCATCGCCGAAACGCTCTTTCCCGACCCTGATTCCCCTACGAGCGCCAACGTTTTCCCCAATTCCAAGGAAAAGGAAACGCCGTTGACCGCGTGCACAATACCGCGCCGCGTTTTGAAACAGGTATGCAGATCTTTGACTTCTAATAAAGGCATAGCTTACTCCTGTAAGGTATTTTGTTCCATCACCCAGAATCTGCGCAAAACTCGGTCGAGTTAAAAACAGCGGAGAAGGGTTGCAGATTCGCGCAAAACACGGGTTTTGTCCGACGGGAGTGTACATAGACGTACACGAGCAAGGACAAGTTCCATTTTTGCGATGAAGATGCGCCCTTATACGCTGTTTTTGGGATCCAGTGCGTCGCGCAGGGCGTCACCGATTACGTTGATACAAATCACCGCAAGGGATAAAAAAAGCGCGGGGAATAGCCATTGCCACCAGTAATTTTGGATGACGATACTGCTGTTGCTGCCCGTGAGCATATTACCCCAAGTTGGGCGAGGCTGTTGCACGCCAAACCCGAGATAGGAGAGCGAAGACTCCGTCAGCAAACAGCCTGCAAAATCGAGCGTGACGCTGACCAAAATCACGGAAACGATATTGGGCAAGACGTGGCGAAAGGCGATTTTGCTCTCGCGAACCCCCAGCGCTCGTGCCGCGGTGACGAATTCCTTTTCCCGTTCCGCTAATACCTGTCCGCGCACCATACGCGCCAATCCCGTCCACGACAGCGCGCCCAAAATGAGCATTATGATAAGCATACGCATATTTTCCGTCACGCTGTAATTTTTGATGATTTGGGACAGGAGCATTGCGAACGGCAGAAAGGGTATGGACGAAAAAATTTCCGTCACGCGCATCAAAATCAGATCGACCGCGCCGCCGAAATACCCAGATACGCACCCGACAAGCACGCCGATTCCCAGCGAAATCAGCACCGCTACGCCACCGATCGTGAGCGTAGTTTTGCCCCCGTGCACGATCCGTGCGAACACGTCCCTTCCCTTGCCGTCCGTACCGAACAGGTACCCTTTCAAGCCCGTTTTCTCCAGCAGCCGCCCGTCAGCACCCACCACGTACGTCTGCAACGAGCCTGCGAACACACGCGCGCCTTCATCGTGCGCCGCGGAAATTTCGCATTGATCGTAGGCGTTATGCCCCCACGCATACACGTTGCCAAAATTCGTCACTCCGACAAAATGCCGCGTTCCACCGTCGATGGATGTAAAATATTCTCCTGCGGCGAGCACAGGCAAAACGTCTTCGCCGTTCTCAAACGCGCCCGACACCACCAAATCTCCGTCCGACGTGATCGCCGCAATACACTTGCCATCCGTCGCGACGTCCACCCCTTTACGCCCGTGCATATACCGAGTAAAATCGTCCTGCTTTCCGTTTTTTAGCGTGACTGCGCCGTAAAAGAGCGGCTCTGTCCCCACAAAAATGTTGCCGTCCGTTTTCAACGCCACCGCCGCGGCGTTGACAAACACCACCTTTTGCACTCCCGTAAGGGCGTGGAATTGTTCCAGATTCCGCACGGCGTTGGTGTTGCCCCAAGCGTATGCCCTGCCGTCGCCAAGCACCAGCGCCGTCGCCTGATACCCACACACAATCGACGAAACTTCATCCGCACGCACACCGCCGAGCAGGTCTTCGTGCATAGGCAGAGAGCCGAGTACACGCTCGGCGCCAAATTGTCCGCAGCTGTTATCCCCCCAGCAGACGATCGCGCCCGTTTTCGTGACGACGGCGACGTGGTCTTTGCCGGCGCTCGCCGCGATCACCCCCTCGTCTTGCACCTGTTTGGGGATCTTTTTTACGTCGATTTTCGTCAGGCGATTTTTGGTATTCCCCCAGACAAACAGTCGTCCGTCCAAGCCCACGCCCACCGTAAAATCGGAAAAACCGTCCACGTATTGCACTTGTTTTTTCAAGGCGCGCGGCGGCGAACAAAGGGTGTAGCTAGGCGCGATATTTTGTTGCAACGGATCGGTGTAATTGACGTCCATCGGCAAAAATAACGGTGCGATGAACACGAACAAAAACAAC
This sequence comes from Clostridia bacterium, assembly GCA_017467265.1. Classification (GTDB taxonomy): domain Bacteria; phylum Bacillota; class Clostridia; order Christensenellales; family Borkfalkiaceae; genus Scatosoma. Next base: position 9,964 of record JAFTSO010000035.1, on the reverse strand, counting down.
ACGGCAAGGAACACGAGCGCGACAACGGCACTCTTTTTACGGAAAAACGCCTGCCGCAGCAGCCGCGACGGGCTCTCGATTTGTTCCGTTTCCGCTTGCGCGGAAAGCGCGGAAAGCTCCCCTTTTGCGCCGAAAACTCCGCGTTTTATCCACCTGAAAAATCGTTTACACGCGGACACGGTACGCGTCCAAGCCCGTTTTATAATATTTTTCTCCGATCGCATACTCCCCCCTTATTTGCCAACGCGGATACGGGGATCGACCAGCCCGTACGCAAGATCGACGAGCAAATTCCCCACGAGCGCGAGCAGAATATAGAACATCTGCATCGCCAGCACTATTTCGTTGTCGTTTGCCGTCAACGCCTCAAAATATACTTTGCCGATTCCGTTAATCCCAAAGATATTTTCAATCATAATCGAGCCTGAAAATATCCCCAACAACCACCCGATCACAAGCACAACAATGGGGATGAGCGCATTGCGCCACGCGTGTGAGCGCACTACCCGACCTTCGCGCAAGCCCTTGGCACGTGCCGTGCGGATACAGTCGAGCTTTAACGCATCGAGCATTGCCGCACGCACGTATCTCGTCATACCACCCAGCGAACAAAACGTCATCACGATCAGCGGCAGGGCAAAATGGTAGAGCTTGTCTATAAACGCCCGAAAACCCGTATAGTCCTTGCCGACCGAGCTCATCCCTGACACAGGAAAAACGTCCAACTTTACAGCAAAGAGCCAGATAAACAAAATAGCCGTGATAAAAACGGGCATACTGTACCCCACAATCGTGCCGACCTGCACCGTGAAATCGCGCCGACTGCCCTTTTTTCGTGCACAAAATATACCGAGCGGCATTGTGATTGACAGCGCCGCCACCGCCGCAAAAATATTCAAAAACACGGTGTTTTGCAGCGGTTCTTTGATAACCTGCACGACGGGTTTTCCGTACGCCACCGACGTACCCAAATCCCCTTGCAGCAAGCCGTGGAACGAGCCGTCGTAAAAGGACGTTAGCCCCATCCAGCGCAGATAGCGCGTGAATAAATTCCCATCTAAGCCCAAACGGCGCTGCCAGTAGAGATACCGCTCCGCATAGATTAAATTTTTATTCGCGGCGATCTCCTGCATCGCCATATCCGCCGCCTTGTCGGCAGGCAGCATATTGTACACCGCAAACACCAAAAAGGACAAAACGAGCAGCACCGCCACCAAATACGCCGCACGTTTTAGAATATATTTTGCCAAAATCGCACCCCCGTCACCCGTTCATCGCGACACGCCCCTTGTCATTTCACCAAAAAATCCGCTTCGTCGCGCAAAAAATTCGTGCTGTAATTATCATACTTTTCCCTATCGATCGTCCACGCCAACGACTGATCGTACGCCGCGCCCGTAAAGCCCGTCGCAAAATTCACCGCACCGTACCGCGCACGCGTAAACCCGTAGGCTGGCATTTGGCAATACTCCCCGTAAAGCGCAGAGTTCATATTGCCCGACGTATAGGTGAGATACGCGCCGATCTTCGCGCCTGCGTTGGGGTTATTCTGCCATGCGGTAATCAACTGATCGGTGACGGGGTTGGGCTGCGTGCCCATCCAGTTGATCACGAGCGGCATATAATATTCGCCGCCTACTTTCACCGTTTTATACCGATTGTCCGTCGAGGCGAACGTCAGGTTGTTATACGTCTTTTCGTACCCCGACAACCGCTTGTACCGCACGCCCCCTTTCGTTTCGTCGTACGCACTTCCGTCCCCATTGTACGTCCAGCCGCCTGCGATGAGCTCTTGTTTTGCTCTGTCCACGCTGTACGGATATTTGTTCAGTTTGATACGGTCCTTGACAGCCAAATATGCGTCCATACCTGCGTGATAGGGCGCGTGCACCACGCCACCGTAGCCGCCCGTAAACGTCTGCGCGAACTCGTCCCGATCGATCGTGTGCATCACCGCACGGCGCACTTCGGCAAACTGCGTAGGTCCAAAATCGCAGCGGAACGCCAGCTTTCCGTACCCTGCCCGATCGTAATGCGTTTCCTTGAACCGTACGTTATCGACAACGGAAAGCGCAGCTTTCGTTTCTTCGCCGCCCGTCACCCCTGCCAGCACGTCTACGCGCCCTTTCGTGAGCTGATCGAGCTGCGTTTCGGGCACGATTTTTACATACGAAATTTTCTCGATCATGGCTTTGCCGCGATGATCCCCTTTGTAGCGAGCATTTCTACGCAAAGTCGCCACGCGCGTAGCCCGATCGTAGCTTTCCACCACGTACGGACCGCTGTACGGGAACGCGCGCTCGTCCAAGTTGGCAAGGTTTCGCCCGATCGTATCTGCCATCACGTACGCGCTGACGCCGTTTTTCTCCGTACGCGCATAAAAGTCCTTTTCAATATACGCCCCCTGCCCGTCGTCCTTGATTTCGCAATCGCCCAAATACAAAGGCGTAGGAACGGGTGTGAACGCCCCGTACGCGATCGCGTAATAATAATCGGCATATTCCTTTTTCACCGTCACCGAAAACGTCCTTTCGTCCAAAAGCCGCACGCCCGTGAAGGGCACGGGCTCACCGTCGCCTTCGTACGCGTTGAATTCTTCATACCCCACCAACGTCAGCCCTGCGCCGTCACCGCCGCCTGCCGCACGCATCACTTTGCCGCTCCCAACGAGCAGGGGCGCGAGATAGTTTTCCGCACCGATCGGCGTGCCGTCCGAGAAGGTGAGATCGTCCGCAATCTGCATCGTAAACGTCTTTGTCCCGTCGGCATTTTCCCGTTCTTCATGCGAACGCAAAATATCGCTATCCGCCCAAACGTACACCCCACTACGGTCGGTGACGACGGTCGAATAACCGCTCGTTAACTCCTGTATATCGAGATCTGCCCCGCCTGCCGCAGATTTGCCGAAGGCGGCGTTTCGGAACGCGCCCGACAGCTCGGTAATGCTACCCAAAATGACCGACGATCCGTCTGTCGTTTTCGCTCCGACGATCGCACTTGCCACGTCCCAGTACGGCGACGTTTTCAATTCGTCGATCTTCGCATTATAAATATCGTAATAACGGTTGGAATAGAGCGGCACTTCGGGCACGAGATAATTCCAACGCTGGATAAACAGTCGCCACCACTCGTTATACGCGTCCGTCGGCGTGGAAAAATCGACGGTTGGCCGTGCGTTATACACCATCGCCATCGATAAAAAATCCATACCCAACTCGTATTCCCTGCCGTCCACGGTGACGTACGCTCTGCCGTCCGAACCTTCGCGCACGGAATCCAGCGTGACGCGATCCCCTATCGCCGCATATACGCTGTCGTAGTTTTCGCGATACACCACGTCCGAAAGCACGTCGGCTACGTTTTCCTTGCGACATGCCGTAAAGGAGAGCGCCGTCCACACTGAGAACGCGGACAGCACAAGCGCGAGCGATTTTTTCCGTTGCGAAATTCCCGTAATTTTCTTCATATTCAATATTGTGGAACAAGCGGCGGTTTTTTATCCGTAAGGGCGGCGGAAAACGTGAAAAATACTTGACGAAACCCCGTTCGGCGTGTTATACTTTACGTGATAGTGAATTTTATAAAGTCGCGCGGACGGATATACGCACGCGCGCGAGGAGAGTTTATGAGCAACGAGCAGCGCAAAATCGAAACCAAATGCGTGCAGGGCGGCTATACCCCCGGCAACGGCGAGCCTAGACAAGTGCCTATTATCCAGAGCACGACGTTCAAATACGCAACGAGCGAAGATATGGGCAAGCTCTTTGATTTGGAAGCAAGCGGATATTTTTATTCCCGTCTGCAGAACCCTACCTGCGACACCGTTGCGGCAAAAATTTGCGAGCTGGAAGGCGGCAGCGCGGCAATGCTCTTGTCTTCTGGGCAAGCGGCGAATTTTTTCGCGGTCTTTAATATCGCAAACTGCGGCGATCATATTGTTTCGTCGTCGTCCATCTACGGCGGCACGTATAACCTTTTCGCAGTCACCATGAAGAAAATGGGGATTGATTTTACGTTCGTTTCCCCCGATTGCACGGCGGAAGAGCTGGAACAGGCGTTCCGTCCCAACACGAAAGCGGTGTTCGGCGAGACGATCGCGAACCCTGCGCTCACCGTTTTGGATATTGAAAAATTTGCCAACGCGGCGCACAATCACGGCGTTCCGCTGATCATCGACAACACGTTCGCCACCCCGATCAACTGCCGTCCTTTCGAGTTCGGCGCAGACATCGTCACCCACTCCACCACCAAATATATGGACGGGCATGGCGTTGCGGTAGGCGGCTGCATCGTCGATAGCGGCAAATTCGATTGGCTGGCACACGCGGAAAAATTCCCTGGGCTGTGCACCCCCGACGATAGCTATCACGGGATCACGTATGCCACCAAATTCGGTTTGGGCGGCGCGTTTATCACCAAGGCGACGGCGCAGCTGATGCGCGATTTTGGCTCTACGCAGTCCCCCCAGAGCGCGTTCTATCTCAACCTTGGTCTGGAAAGCCTGCACGTGCGTATGGAACGCCATTGTTTGAACGCGCAAAAGGTGGCGGAATACCTCGAACAAAACGACAAAATCGGCTGGGTGAACTACCCCGGTCTTGCATCGAATAAGTATTACGAAACGGCGCAAAAATATATGCCGAAGGGTACGTGCGGCGTGGTGAGCTTTGGCGTGAAAGGCGGCAGAGCTGCGGCGGAGAAATTTATGAAAGCGCTGCGCTTGATCGCGATCGAAACGCACGTAGCGGACGCGCGGAGCTGCTGTCTGCACCCTGCCAGCGCAACGCACAGACAGATGAACGAAGAAGAACTGATTGCGGCGGGCGTGCCGGGTGATCTTGTTCGCCTTTCCTGCGGTCTTGAAAATTACGAAGACCTGATCGCGGACATTGAACAAGCGCTGCAAACCATCTGAATTTTTGCCACTATCTAACGAACACAAGGAAAATTCGCCGCACTTGACGGCGAACGGTAAACAATATGCCTATTAAAATCCCCGACAACTTACCTGCGGTAAAAACGCTGACGGACGAAAATATTTTCGTGATGACGGAAAACCGCGCGATTACGCAGGATATCCGTCCTTTGCGCATTTTGATACTCAATCTGATGCCGAAAAAGATCGAGACGGAAACGCAGTTTGCGCGACTGCTCGGCAACTCCCCTTTGCAGGTGGAAATGGAGCTAATCCACACGAAATCGCACCAATCGAAGAACGTGGCGGAAGAGCATTTGCTCGCCTTTTACAAGACGTTCGACGACGTGAGAACGGAAAATTTCGACGGTATGATCATCACGGGCGCGCCTGTGGAGCATCTTGAATTTGAAGAAGTGGAATACTGGCAGGAGCTTTGCGAGATTATGGAGTGGAGCAAAACGCACGTACACAGCACTTTCCACGTCTGTTGGGGGGCGCAGGCTGGGCTGTATTACCATTACGGCATACAAAAACGCAGCGTTCCTGAAAAGATGTTCGGCGTATTCCCCCACCGTGTCGAATACAAAAAATCCATTTTGTTCCGTGGCTTTGACGACGTGTTTATGGTGCCGCAATCGCGCCACACCACCGTCCTTCGCGAAGATATTGAAAAGGTGTATCCGTTGCGGATTTTGGCCTCGTCCGAGGAAACGGGCGTATATGCCGTCACAACGAAAAACGGTAGGCAGATCTTTATCACAGGACATTCGGAATACGACGCTGATACACTGAAAAACGAATACGTGCGCGACCTGTCGCAAGGGAAACCCATTTCCGTACCGAAAAATTATTTCCCGAACGACGACGATACGCAGCCGCCGATCGTAAGCTGGCGCGGACACGCACACCTACTCTTTTCCAACTGGCTGAACTATTTCGTATATCAGAGCACCCCTTACGATATCAAAAAAGTAGAAGAAAGCAATTAACGGAGCACGTATTCCGCAATTCATTAAAAATTTTATAAGGACGAAACAAAAACCCCGTCGTTGCAGCACCGCAACGACGGGGTTTCTTTTTTATGCGTTATTTGATTAAATCCTTGATGACTTCGCCTGCGACGATCAATCCCACCACCGACGGTACGAACGCAACGCTGGCAGGGATCGGCTTGCCCGTCCCCTCGTCCACCGTCTTGGCAGGCTGCGGCTCTTCTTTCGAATACACCACTTTCAGATGCTCTATTCCACGTTTTTTCAGCTCTCTACGCATTACGCGCGCCAACGGACACACCGTTGTTTTAGACACGTCTGCCACCTCAAACGCCGTCGGATCGAGTTTATTCCCTGCGCCCATCGCCGAAATAATAGGCACGTTTGCCGCTTTGGCTTGCTCCGCAAGCGCAATTTTTCCGCTCACGGTGTCGATCGCATCGATTACGTAATCGTACGCCGAAAAATCAAACTGCGCCGCCGTTTCAGGCAAGTAAAAAACGTTGTACGTGTGTATCACAATATCAGGATTGATGTCCCTTGCACGTTCCGCCGCCACTTCCGTTTTTAATCGTCCTATCGTCGAGTGCAACGCAATAATTTGGCGGTTGATATTCGACAAGCTAACCACGTCGTTGTCGATAAGATCGAGCGTACCCACACCGCTACGGGCGAGCGCTTCCACGACGTAGCCGCCTACGCCGCCCACGCCAAACACCGCTACGCGCGCCTTTTTCAGTTTTTCAACGCCGTCTTGACCAAGCAACAGCGCCGTTCTCGAAAATTGCATAATCTACTCCGTTTTTTCGTTCATCGCGGACACGGGTATGCCCGTTTTTAATTTTTTAACGTTTCTTTCCACGCCTCGGGCATCGTACGGTTGTTCTTAAACCACTCGGTATCCTTAAACAGCACGTCGTTGTTCGAGCAGGTGACCGTCACCGTTTCCCCGTCCGACGTCACCACAATATTGCCGTTCATCGACGCAAAGCCGTCTTCGTTATCCGCAACGATCGTCGTCACATATACCTTGTCGGTATAGGGGGCAACGTTATCGACGAACGCCTGCGACGGGAACATATTTGCCACGTTGTCCGTGTATTCGTCGCTGCCGCAACAGCAGCACACGCACACGATTTTCGGCTCGATCACAGCAAAGAGTTCGGGCGTGTTGGACGTAGGGCTGCCGTGATGTCCACCCTTAAACAAATCGCACTTCGGCAAAGCATTGCGCTCGACAAGCGACTGCTCGCCATCGTGTTCGAGATCGCCCGTAAACAGATAATTCTTCGTGCCCTGCGTCAGCAACATACACACCGAATAATCGTTCTCGTCGCTCGTTTCTTCTTCATAGAATTTTTGGTACAAAATATTCATCGTAATCCCTTCGGAGAGCTGATACGAACGTTTTGCGCCGTTTTCTTCCTTCCAACACTCCAAAGCGGTATAATGCTTTGCGCCTGCCGCCACTTCCGCATCGCGCAATTCTTCGTAATCGTCGCGAATCGCCGACGTAGCATTCGACAACGGATAGTCAATGATCGTTTCGCAAACAAAGCTCTCGAAAATGCCGTCGATTTTCGACGTGCCCACAAAGCCTGCGATATGGTCCTGATGCGCGTGCGTTGCGATCACGTATTCCAAAACTCCGTCCGTACAATATTGCTGTACGTACGGTACAATCGTCTCTGCAGAGCCCTTACGCGAGCCTGCGTCGATCAACACTTCGGTATCGCCTACCTTGATCAAGGTGCAATCCCCCGTGTATTCGTTGCCAAGCTCTAAAAAGTGAATACTCAGCTCCGCTGTAATAATATCTTCCACAGGCGCATTTACAGACGAGCTTTCCTTTTCGGACGAGCTTTCCTGTTCCGAAGAGCTTTCTTTTTCCGACGAGCTCTGCATTTCACCGCCCACAAGATCGTCCACAAAGCTCTTCACGTCGTCAAAGCTACACGCCGCAAGCCCTGCGCACAGCGACAAGGACGTGACCAGCGCAAGCAAGCCTTTCCAAATTTTTTTCATATTTGATCTCCCTATTTTCTCTCAAATGCGCACGGAAAATTCGCCGTCCGCGCACGCCGTCACGTCTTGATCTGCCTTTACGAGCGCGAATTTTTCACAGCCTTCGTCCAAGAGCTCTTCCAAGCTCTCGCAAATATCTGCGGAAAGGCCCACTTCGTCAAAATTCCGCAGGGCGCGCATAACGAGCTTGCCGTACTGTTTTGCATAGGCGTAGCCGCCCAAAACGAAATCTTCCATCACGATCGACGCATTGACCAGCTGTTCGTTTTTTGCCGCTGCTTTGTGCCCAGCCGCCGCCGTTTTCACCTGCTCGGCATAGCCGCGGCGATCTTTGAACGATGCGAACTCTGTCCATTTTCCGTCGCTAAAAGCGTATAAAATATACATATTCTCTCCCTATTTTTGCCATTTTTTGAAAAAACTGCCGTCGGGAATATACTCGACGGCAGTTCGTTTCATCGTTTGTTATCTCTGTTTTTCGTCACACGAAAAATTACATAGATTCGTGGATCGTTCTGGAAATAACGTCGTCCTGCTGTTCTTTCGTGAGTTTGATGAAGTTTACAGCATACCCGGAAACACGAATGGTGAGCTGGGGATACTTTTCAGGATGCGCCTGCGCGTCCAAAAGCGTTTCACGGTCGAATACGTTTACGTTGAGGTGATGACCACCGTCGCCTACGTAGCCGTCCAACATATTAACCAAATTATCTACTCTGTTCGACATAATATTATCTCCTTTTCGTTTTATTTTTTGTGTCCTTACTCGCCCGAACACAGCAGGCGAGTAAGCATCTTTTAAGCGTTTTGCATCAATTAGTCGTCTTTACCAAGCGATGCGGGCATAATCGAGAACGTGTTCGAAATACCGTCTCTCGAATATTCATAAGGCAATTTAGCAACCGATTCCAAGGACGCCAACGCGCCGTTCGAATCTCTGCCGTGCATCGGGTTTGCGCCAGGTGCACGAGGCGTACCGCCACGGCGGCCGTCAGGCGTATTACCCGTCTTCTTACCGTAAACAACGTTGGACGTGATCGTAAGGATCGACGTCGTAGGAACGCTCTCACGGTACGTGTAGTGGCTCTTAACCTTCTTCATAAACGTCTTAAGCAGCCATACTGCCAGTTCGTCTGCTCTATCGTCGTTGTTGCCGTATTTCGGGAAATCCCCTTCGATGCGGAAGTCAACTACGATGCCGTGTTCGTTACGGATAGGATATACCTTCGCGTATTTGATTGCGGAGAGCGAGTCAGCCGCACAGGACAGACCTGCGATACCCGTTGCGAAGAAACGGCGAACCTTCGTGTCGTGAAGTGCCATTTCCAACGATTCGTAGGAATACTTATCGTGCATATAGTGGATAACGTTCAGGGTGTTTACGTACAACTCTGCAAGCCACGTCATCATATTATCGAACTTCGCCTTCACGTCTTCGAAATCGAGCGCGTCGTTGCTCGTAATCGGCATAAATTCGGGGGAAACCTGCATCGGCTTGCCCGTCTTTTTGTCAAGCATAAGTTCGTCCTTACCACCGTTGATCGCGTACAGCAAGCACTTTGCAAGGTTTGCTCTTGCGCCGAAGAACTGCATATCTTTACCGACCTTCATACAGCTTACGCAGCAAGCGATACAGTAGTCGTCGCCCATTTCAGGACGCATCAAATCGTCGCTTTCGTACTGGATCGAGGACGTACGGATGGAAATTTCCGCACAGTATCTCTTGAACGCGATGGGCAATCTCTTCGACCACAAAACGGTAAGGTTGGGTTCGGGTGCAGGACCAAGGTTGTCGAGCGTGTGCAAGACACGGAAAGAGTTCTTGGTTACAAGCGTTCTGCCGTCTACGCCCATACCACCGATAACTTCCGTTACCCACGTGGGGTCGCCCGAGAACAATTCGTTATATTCCTTCGTTCTCATGAACTTCACGATACGAAGCTTCATAACGAAATGGTCGATAAATTCCTGAGCTTCTTCTTCCGTGATAAGTCCTTTTTGAAGATCTCTTTCAATATAGATATCGTGG
>JAFTSO010000034.1 GCA_017467265.1 Clostridia bacterium | reverse complement strand
GCGGAAATCGGTAAAGCGATGGGCAGCCCTTGCTGTATCAACCTTTGGGTGCCCGATGGGACGAAAGATATCCCTGCAGACCGTCTTGGCCCCCGTCTTCGTTTGAAGAAATCGCTCGACGAAGTGCTGGAAGGCTACGACAAAGAGTGGGTGATCCCTGCGGTAGAGAGCAAAGTGTTCGGTATCGGCGTAGAAAGCTACACGGTAGGCAGCAACGAATTTTATCAGAACTATGCGGCGACGCGCGGTATCTGCTGCTTGCTCGACACGGGGCACTATCATCCGACGGAAGTCGTTTCCGACAAGATTCCGTCGATGTTGGCGTTCTATGACAAAGTGCAGCTGCACGTATCCCGTCCTGTGCGTTGGGACAGCGACCACGTAGTGGTGGTAGATGACGAGCTGAAAGAATTGTCCAAAGAAATTATCCGCAACGACGCAGACGATAAGGTGATCGTCGCGCTCGACTACTTTGACGCGAGCATCAACCGTCTGTGCGCTTGGGTGACGGGCGTACGCTCGATGCAAAAGGCGCTCCTTTCCGCGATTTTGCAGCCGTATGCAGAAATGAAAAAATTGCAGGACGAAGGGAACTTTACCAAAGTGTTCTATATGCACGAAAGAGTGAAGTACCTGCCGTTCGTGGACGTTTGGAACGAATATCTTGCTCGCCAAGGTCTTAGCGAAGATTGGTGGGAAGAAGTGGAAAAATTTGAAAAAGAAGTGATCGCAAAACGCGTTTAACGCGAGGCGCGGCACAACCTAAATACATTATATAATATAAGGAGAACAAAGCCAATGAAGATTTTGGTCGTAAACGCAGGCAGTTCTTCGCTGAAATATCAGTTGTTCGATATGGACAAAAACGAGGTTTTGGCAAAGGGGCTCTGCGAACGTATCGGGATTGACGGGGCGATCACGCATAAGCGCCCTGGTAAGCCCGATCACAAAGCAAGCGTTGACTTCCCCGACCACAAGGCGGCGATCGAGTGTGTACTTTCCTTGCTCACGGATAAGGAGAAGGGTGTGATCGCGAGTGTGGACGAGATCTCGGCGGTGGGGCACAGATTCGCACACGGCGGCGAAAAGCTGCGTGCCTCGGCGATTCTCGGCGCAGACGAGATCGCATATTTGGAAAGTATCGTAGGGCTCAATCCCTTGCACGGGCCTCCCGCAATCAGCGGATTTAAGGCGTGTAAAGAAGTGATGCCGGACGTCAACCACGTAGGTGTGTTCGATACGTCGTACTATTCGAATATGGAAGATTACGCGTATATCTATCCGATTCCCTACGAACTGTATGAAAAGCACAAAATTCGTCGCTACGGTTTCCACGGCACTTCGCACAGATACGTTGCGGCAAAGGCGGCGGAGCTGCTCGGCAACAAGAATGCGAAGATTATCACCTGCCATCTTGGCAACGGCTCGTCGATTACCGCGACGGTGAACGGCAAAGCGGTGGATACGTCCATGGGCTTTACGCCGCAGGACGGTGTGCCGATGGGTACGCGCAGCGGCGCAATCGATCCCACGGTCGTCACCTTTATCCAAAAAGCGGAAGGCTTGACGGCGGACGAAGCGGACAAGATTTTGAACAAGGAATCGGGTCTTTCGGGCGTCGGCGGCGTCGGCAGCGATTGCCGTGATATCCGTCAGGCGGCGGCTGAGGGCAATTACCGCGCGAAACTCGCGATGAAAATTCTGTGCCACAGCATTAAAAAGATTATCGGTTCGTACGTAGCGGAAATGAACGGCGTGGACGCGGTGGTGTTCACGGCAGGCATCGGCGAAAACGATAGAGAACTTCGCGAAGAAGTGTGCAAGGATATGTCGTTCTTGGGCATTGAAATCGACGAAGAATACAACAAGACTTGCCCTCGGGGAGAAATTGCGGATCTGTCCGCAAAGGGCGCGAAGGTAAAAACCTACGTTATCCCCACCGACGAAGAGTATATGATTGCTCTCGACACAAAAAATTTGACAAAATAAAAAATAACATAAAGGATGGAAAAAAACTATGAAATCTCCCTTTGAAATTAAAAAGGAAATTTGCGAATTAGGTCACAAGCTCTGGACTAAAGGTTTCGTTGCTGCAAACGACGGTAATATCTCCGTTAAGATCAGCGAAAACGAATATTACTGCACCCCTACGGGCGTATC
>JAFTSO010000005.1 GCA_017467265.1 Clostridia bacterium | reverse complement strand
TCTTGAATTGAACGAACTTGTAAAAGCACTTGAAGCAGAATTCGGCGTAAGCGCAGCAGTTGCAGCAGCTCCCGCAGCAGGCGCAGCAGCAGAAGCAGCTCCCGCAGCAGAAGAAAAGACGGAATTCGACGTTGTTCTTAAAGATATCGGCGCTAACAAGATTGCTGTTATCAAAGTTGTTAAGGAAGCTACCGGTCTTGGTCTTGCAGATGCGAAGAAAGCAGTGGAAGCTATGGGCGTTATCAAAGAAAATGCTCCCAAAGCTGATGCAGAAGCGCTCGTTGCGAAACTTAAAGAAGCTGGCGCTACGGCAGAACTTAAATAAGTTTGTGACTGACAAAAAAGCGGCTCGTCCTTATCGGACGGGCTGTTTTTTTGTTATACCACGGCAAAGCGGTACTACGTTTACCGACGGCGATATTTTCGCTCGGTAGGATACTTGTGTCATTACGAGGAGAGAAAGAGACGAAGTAATCTCGCATAGGACAAAGCGGCGATAGCCGTGTTGGCGGTGCGCCGCATAAAAAGCGCCAAAACCGACAAAATCACGCAAACGTTTGTGTAAAGAAAGTAAAAATCGAGAGAAAATTTGCTAAAACCGCTTGACGGAAAGCAAAATAACACTTATAATAATATAGAAGAGAATTGAAACGGAGAAAATTATTATGTTTAAGAAAATCGTGAAGAAGATTATGACGGGCGCGTTGGCGCTCACGTGCGTATTCGGTTGCTTGGGCACGTTTACGGCGTGCGACGACGGCAATCCCGAGGCGCAGATCGTTTTGGAATTCAACGACAACGAATACGTGTTGAATTATCAGCTGTACAAGGATAAAACGCCTGCTACGGTAAGTCATTTCATTTGGCTCGCGGAGAACGGATACTACGACGGGCTGTGTATTCACGATTATCAGGCGGATAACAACCGTCTTTACACGGGCGCGTATTCGTTAGATGCCTACGGCAATCTTGAATATAAAGATTATTACGAATTCGTGACCACGGGCGAAAAATCGAAATCTTTCCCGTATACGGTATGGAACGACGAAGAAAAGGAAGATCCGCTGTTCACCGTTTACGGCGAATTTTCCGCGAACAGCTTTAAGGTGGGCGAAAATAACAGGGACGTATTGAAACAGCAATACGGTTCGCTCTCGATGTTCTACCACGCGAAGGACGTGGACGGCAGAAAAGCGTGGGTGAAGAACTCGAAAGGGGAAATTATTGAAAGAGGATACAGCGAGAACAGCGCGACGTCGATGTTCTACATTTCTACGGTCACTTCCGCAACGACGAACAATTCCCATTGTACGTTCGCAACGCTGAATAATAAGGACGCGTTGGAAGATTTGGAAGACGCGATTGCGGATTATATCGGCGACGAAGACGACAGCTGGTTCGTATCTTCGCAAACGATGATCAAAGATCCGCTCGATCCCATCGTAGGTTCGAAGAACGAAGAAACGACGTACAAACTGCCCAATCAGCCCATCGTGATCAAGAGCGTCCGCATCACCAAATATTGATAACAAAGCAAAGTAAAACACCCGAAAGTCTGACAGACTATCGGGTGTTTTTTTTGTCTTATAAAAGTTTACGCGTTCGCTTTAAGCCAAGCGTCTTTTTTGTCAGCGCCCATACGGGTAATGTCTTCTTTTACGTATTTGCTTTCCGCACCACCGTTGGTGTACAGGAAGAAATGACCGCTTTCCGTCTGATACAGGCTCTCTTCATAGCCCTTGGGATCGCCGTAAACGCCGAACGTCACCTTTTTCACGAGCGTAGCCGTCTCGGTGTCGTAAACTTTCTTGCAAATGGTTTTCTGCATACTTCTCTCTCCTTTATTTGAATTTTTCTGTACAGTATTGTACAACAAAGAAAGGGGAGTTGTCAACTGTGTGCGCGTATATTTCGTTGGAAAATTTAGCCGTTTACGTCGATTATTTTCCCATTTTGCACTTTCACACGATAGTACGAGAGCGAGAACAGCCGTTCGCCCTTTTTGCGTACCAGACCGCAGGTAAACGGATCGTCCGTCAGCGTGACGAACAAGAAATCGCCGAGAAAGCCGACGATTTTATCGCTGTCCGCCGCTAACTCGTCGGAGAGAAAGGCGGCGTAATTTGCCCCGATTAACACGCTCTCAAAGAAGGCGTAGGCGATCAGCCCGTCGTCGATTTTGCCGTCCTGCTCTCCGTCGGCATTGTCGCCGCTTGCGCGGGCGCAAAGTGTAAATTCCGTCCGTTCAAAATGTCCCGTGTTCAGCGACCAAGCGCATTTTGCCGAGCGCCCCAGCCGCTCGGATAACGGCAGCTCGGCGCGTAGCGTGTCCCCGTCGAGCGTATAGGAAAGTACCTGTTCGTCCAGTACCTTTTCGCCGTTTTTTCGGAAGACGCACAGCCGTTTGTCCGCGCGCGTTCTGCCGCCCAAAAGGATATATTCGCCGTGGATTTGCCCGTTATAATCGCAAAAGGCAGGGGGCAGGTACGCGGTGAACGCGTTTTCGTCCGTCTGCACGGCGAGTTGTAGCCGCCCTTGGGAAAATACGGTAAGGAGCGTGTCGCCGATGCGCTGTTGCCACAGTGTTTTTAAGGAGAAATCGTTGGGCGTAAATTCGGCGGCGTAGATTGCGATACCGTCGGCAAGTAGATACACTTCACAATGCGCAGGTGGAGTAAAGCGGATATTTTCGCTCAGAAAAAAGGTGACGGGCAGGGCGTTTTCGGGCAGAAATTCCACGAAGATCCGATCGCGAAGATCGATCTCCGCGCACCGCTCAAAACGGTCGGTCACGCCGAAAAACACGCCGCCCAGCCGCAGGGCGCAAGGCACAGAAGATAAAAAATAAATTTTCATACTCTATTTTATTCTTTTTTTGCGTTGAAAAGTATAAAAAGGAAAAAATAAGTAAATAATTTCCGCTGAACTTAAAAAACGGAGGATCGGTTATGCACAAAATTAACGGTTATACGGAAGAAGAATCGAAAAATTTGGTGGAATATATCAAAGAGGGCAAACGCAAGGGAAAAACGCTTACTTATTTGTTCGAAACGTACGGTATGCACAACGGCAGAGCAAAGGGGAGCGTCCGCAATTATTATTACGCGCTGATGAAGAACGAGAAAGGGGACGAACGCATTGTGAAACTTTTGAACGGCTCGGAACTTTCCGTGGAAAAAATTCGTGAATTTACGGACGAAGAAACGGACGACGCGATCCGCAGCATTTTGGCGGAAAAGAGTAAGGGACTGTCCGTGCGCCGCGCGATCTTTAACCTTGCGAACGGGGATGATAAGTTGATGCTCCGTTTGCAGAACAAATACCGCAACACGCTGAAAAAAGAGCCTATGCGTATCGCGAATATCGCCAAGGAAATGGGCTTGACGGAAGAACATTTTTCGTCGCGTGCGAGCAAAAAACAATCGAGCGTGCCCATGCTCCCCGATAAAGATTTTTTGCAAAGACGGCTGGAAAAGGAGATCAACGCCCTTTACGATCGTCTGGCGCAGGCGCTCAAAGCAGAAAACGAGCGTTTACGTGAAGAAAACGCCCGTCTAAAAGCCGAAAATCAAAAAGTGAAATAAGAAAAAAGATTTATTCCGTCTTTTTAGCCGCTTTTTTAGCGGCTTTTTTCATTTTGCCGAATACTTCTTCGCCCTTTTCCGCGGCGGTTTCGGCGGCTTTTGCCGCGCTTTCCTTGATCTCGTCGGTCAGCTCTTCCGCCGCCTGTATTTTTTCGTCCATCATTTTGTCGAATTTTGCCTTCATTTCTTCCTGTGTTTTCCGTACGAGCGTACGCATTTTATAACTATTCGCGGTGAGCAAAGCCCCTGCCACGCAACCGATGACAAGACCGCAAGCAAACTTTTCCATAAAAACCTCCCAAAACGGTAATCCGTCAAGGATAGTGTGTGAAAAAATCGACAGGAAATACGCAAAAACCGAAAAAAATTTCTTAATAACGATAGACGGGCAGGGATTTTTGTGTTATAATAGGGATATGATAGGCAAGAGAGCAATCGCCTTTGACATAGGCAACAAAAGGATAGGCGTGGCGGTGTCCGATCCGTTCAACGAATACGCAATGCCCTGCGAAACGTACGTGCGTACGCGGAATTTTGCCGCGGACGTGGCGGCGGTGGCGAAGATCGCCAAAGATCGCGGTGTGGGCGTAATCGTGTGCGGCATGCCCGTCAATTATGACGGCACGGAGAGTATCCAAACGGTGAAAACGCGCGAGTTTGTGGACGCTTTACGCGCCGCAACCGATCTTCCCATCGAGCTGGAAGACGAACGTTTTACCACGATGCAGGCACGCGAAACGCAAATTATGGGCGGCGTCAAGCGCGACGAACGGAAAAAGACCATCGATTCGATCGCGGCGTCGTACATTTTGGAGAGCTATCTTGCCAGAGAAAAAATGAGAGCCAAACAGGCGGAGGAAAGAACTATGAGCGAAATCAAAGACGAGATTTACGAAGAAGAAGACGACCGCATTTTCGAGCTGGAAGCGGATGACGGCACGATCGAAAGACTGTACCACCTTGCCACCATCGAATATCGCAAGGCAATGTATTGCGTGTTCCAAAAGGCAGAGCCCGAAACGGAAGAAGAAGAGGACGAAGTGATTATTTTCGCACTCCAAGGCGAGGACGAAGACGCGATGCTCGTGCCTGTGGAAGATCCCCAGCTGCTCGACGAAGTCTTTGCGGAATTTTGCCATCAATACGAACAGTTTGAAAACAGCGACGAAGCGGAGAGCTTGGACGACTAAACGACAAGGGGAAAAGGTATGAAGAAAATTTTGTGCGCCTTGTTGGCTCTGGGTATGACGTTTGCGGCGGTCGCTTGCGGCGGCAACGGGGGTTCGGGCAGTTCGAGCAGCGCAAAAGAGAGCAGCTCGGAAATTTCCAGCTCCGTAGAAGATAGCGAAGAAAGCTCCGCGCAAGAAAGCGAGAGCGAAGAAGAAAGCAGCGAGGATAGCTGGGAAGAATTTATTCCCGACTATACGGGTTCGCCCGAGCTGACGGAATATTTCGACGGTTTGTGCGGCGAAGTGACGTACAATACGGGGAAAGATCTGACGGTGACGACGATTATGAAAGACGAGCCGATCTATATCGGTGATTACGACGAGAGCAACGTGTTCACGGTGGACGGCGGCGTGGATTTTGGCAGAACGCTGACGGCGACGGGGCGCGGTGCAGGCGTAATCCAGATAGACGGCGGTATTTTGATCCTGAAAAATCTGACGATTTTGAGTGACGAAGAAAAGACGTACAGTTCCAACGGATACAAGGATCAGTACGTACAATTCGGCGGCAAAATCCGCTTTGAAAACTGCACGCTCAAATGCTCGGTGCAACTGATGGATGACGCTGACGCGGAGTTTGTGAATTGCGAAATCTACTCGGTGGCGAGCGATTTGTACAGCGTTTGGGTATCGGAAGGCAAAGCGAAATTTAGCGGCTGTACGTTTAAGGGGTATCGCGCGCTGAAACTGTACGAACAGGACACGTACGGGCGCGACGTGAAGAGCGTGGTGGTGGAAAACTGCGTCTTTGAAAGCATCATCAAAAAGCCGGGGATTGCGATCGATATCGAAACGGAATATTCGACGACGTCCGTTTCGTTCGTGGGTTGCGAGTTTAACAACTGCGCGGAGTGGACGAAGGATTCGTTTGAAGGCGTGGACGGATTCTACGAATCGGACAACGATACGACGACGTTTGATTTTTCGGCGACGAATTGCTATATTGACGGTATGTTGTTCGATTTTGTGGACGGCGAATTGATCGAGGCGGCATAATTTTGCCCGAGCGTACAAAAACAGACAAAAGATCGAGAATGCCCTGCGGAGTGGTTTGCTCTGTGGGGCGTTTTTCGCAGAAAAAAAGCGCAAAAAGCAAAAAAATAATCGATTTTGCAGTAAAATGAGTTGCGATTTGGTGCGCTTTGTGCTAAAATAGAAAGGCTGAAAATTCACACTCGCGTATTGTGCGTAATCCGTGTCCGTAAAATCTTTCAATGCGGACGTCATTACGAGCCAACACAGCGTGGGGAGGAACAACGGAGGTTTTGAATTATGGCAGTTATCACTATGAAACAGCTTTTGGAAGCAGGCGTTCACTTCGGTCACCAGACGAGAAAGTGGAATCCCAAGATGAAGAAGTACATCTTCGCGGCAAGAAACGATATTCACATCATCGACTTGCAGCTTACCGCAAACTTGATCGAAGAAGCATACACGTTCGTATGCGACAGCGTAAAGGCTGGCAAGACGGTACTCTTCGTCGGTACGAAGAAACAGGCGCAGGACGCGATTAAAGAAGAGGCTGAACGTTGCGGTCAGTACTACGTAAACAATCGTTGGCTTGGCGGTTGCTTGACGAACTTCAAGACGATGAGAAGCCGCGTCGAATACCTTGAAAAGCTGGAAGCAATGGAAGCAAACGGCGATTTTGAACATCTTCCCAAGAAAGAAGTTATCCTTTTGAAGAAGGAAATGGAAAAATTGCAGGCAAACTTGAACGGTATCAAGGCGATGAAGGCTATGCCCGGCGTTATGTTCGTGGTTGACCCCCACAACGAAGACATCGCGATCAAAGAAGCAAAGAAACTCGGCATCAAGATCGTTGCAATCACGGATACCAACTGTGATCCCGACGAGATCGACTACGTAATCCCCGGCAACGACGACGCAATCCGCGCGATCAAGCTCATCTCTTCCGTAATTGCAAATGCAGTTATCGAAGCAAATCAGGGTGAAGAAGCGCTCGTTGCGCCCGTAGCGGAAGAAGTTGCTGCTCCCGAATCTATCGAAGAAGTCGTAGCGGCAGCGGAAGAAAACGCGTAAGTTTTGGCAATACTCGAACGGACGGGCAGACGTTCGTCCGTTCCTTTTCAAAATCATAAAATAAGGAGAAAATAATTATGGCAATTTCGGCAAAAGACGTAATGGCGCTCCGCGAAAAGACGGGCGCAGGCGTTATGGACTGCAAAAAGGCACTTACCGACGCTGACGGCGATATGAACAAAGCGGCTGACCTTCTTCGTGAAAGAGGCATCGCAAAGGCAGACAAAAAGGCGTCCCGTATCGCGGCGGAAGGTATCGTTGCTTGCTATTTGGAAGGCAACGTAGGCGTTTTGATTGAACTCAACTGCGAATCCGACTTCGTTGCAAAGAATCCTCAGTTCCTTGAAATCGCTAACGAATGCGCGAAGGTTGTTGTAAAATGCAACCCTGCTGACGTAGAAACGTTGCTTGGCTGCAACGTTGCAGACGGCAGCTCCGTAGAAGAATATTTGAAGGGTAAAATCGCGGTTATCGGTGAAAAGATTGCGGTGAGAAGATTCGTTCGTTACGAATCCAACGGTTTCTTGGAAAGCTATATCCACCTCGGTGGCAAGCTGGGCGTTATGCTCGACATGAACGGCGAAGCTACGGATGCAGCGAAAGAAGTTGCGCACGACATCACGTTGCAGATCGCGTTCACGAAGCCCGCATACCTTACCAAAGACGAAGTTTCCGCGGAAGTCGTTGAAAAGGAAAAGGAAGTTTTGAAACAGCAGGCTATGAACGAAGGCAAACCCGAGGCAATCGCTGAAAAGATGGTTATGGGTAGAATTAAGAAATTCTACGAAGAAAACTGCCTTGTAGAACAGGCGTTCATCAAAGACGACTCCAAAAAGATTGCAGAGCTTTTGAACGGCGCAAAGACGTCGATCAACAAGTTTGCGTTCTTCGTAATGGGCGAAGGTCTTGAAAAGAAGAGCGAAGATTTGAGCGAAGAAGTTGCAAAACAAGTTGCAGCAATGAAGAACTAAATCTTTGTAAAAAGCGAAAAACATAACCTGTCGATTGAAAAAATCGGCAGGTTTTTTCTATTCTGTTTCCGATGTGATTTTTTTAGATGTTTTTTATGCGAACGGCGTCGAAAAAAAATTCCGATTTTGCCGATTTTTTTTGTAAATAGTATAGCTTTCTTTGCAAAAGTATGGTATAATGTTTAGGATAGTATATTACGGCTTTTTACAAGGAGGGAAATCTATCCATGCAACCCAAATACAAAAGAATTTTGTTAAAACTTTCGGGTGAGGCACTCGCAGGGGATCAGCGTTTTGGTTTGAATCACGAAGTGATTGCGCCCGTGGTAGAGCAAATCGTACAGCTCCATAATATGGGCGTACAGGTGGGGCTGGTCATCGGTGGCGGCAATTTCTGGCGCGGCAGACAGGGCACGAATATGGATCGCACGACGGCGGATCATATGGGTATGCTGGCGACGGTAATGAACTCGCTGGCAATGATGGACGCGATTGAGCAGCGCGGCGTACCCGTACGCGTGCAGACGGCGCTGAATATGGTGTCCTTGGCAGAGCCGTTTATTTTGCGTAAAGCGTTGCGCCATTTTGAACAGGGCAGAATCGTGATCTTCGCCTGCGGTACGGGCAATCCGTTCTGTTCGACGGATACGGCGGCAGCGCTCCGCGCGTGCGAAATCGGCGCGGATATTTTGCTGATGGCAAAGAACGTGGACGGGATCTACGATTCCGATCCCAAGACCAATCCCAACGCGAAAAAATACGAATCGCTGAAATATGCGGACATTATCAACCGCAATTTGAAGGTAATCGATTTCACGGCGGCGACGATGTGTATGGAAAACAACGTGCCGACGTTGGCGTTTGGCTTGAACGAAGAAAACTCGATCGTGCGTGCAGTTTGCGGCGAAGATCTCGGCACGATGATTTTATAAGGTAAATTAAGAGTAAGGAGAAAAGTTATGATTGAAAACGAAAAGATTGAAGCGATGATGTTAGAGCTGGAAGAAAAATGCGAAAATACGCTCAATGCGCTGGAAAGAGATTACGGCGCGATTCGTACGGGCAGAGCAAACCCCCGTATTCTCGACCGTTTGGAAGTGGAAGCATACGGCGGTATGAGCAAGCTCGTAGAGCTTGGCAACGTTTCGGCTTTGGATGCGAAATGCTTGCAGATCAGCCTTTGGGACAAATCGCTGCTTAAAGCG
>JAFTSO010000004.1 GCA_017467265.1 Clostridia bacterium | reverse complement strand
TCGGCGGAAAATACTTTGGAAGGTTGGGAAAAATACTCGTTGCCGCTTGGGAACGGGTATTTCGGTATGAGTATTTTTGGCGGGACAGACGTAGAGCGTCTACAATTTACCACAAACGTATTTGCAAACACGTATAAGCAAATGTATGCGATGATGGAAAAATACAAAAGGAGTGCGATCACTTTCGAAGAACTTCTTAAGGAGTTTTATTTTAAGACGAACAGGGTGGAGGCGTCTTTTATCAGCAAATTATTACATACGATTGATAACAATATGCCGATTTGGGATAAGTTTGTTTTGCAAAATTTATGTAAAAAAATGCAGATGTGCCACGGAGAAGAAAAACTAAACGCCGCGATAAATATTTATGAAGAGATTGTAGCTTGGTACAAAGCAGCACTCAAAGACGAAAGGATTAAGAAAAAACTCGCTGATTTTGATAAAGCGTTGCCGCAGTATAGTTGGTTTAGTGAAACGAAAAAGCTGGATTTTTTATTGTGGCAGATGAGATAAAAAAGAAAGTAAAAAGAAAAGCCGAAACCTTTTCAGGTTTCGGCTTTTGCCTATAAAGTTGTCACTTCTACGTTTTAGAAAGACGTGGGAACGAAGAAGTACACGATGAACAATGCCGCGATGATGAGCGTGACAACGTGCAGATTCCAAACAGGTTTTTCCTTCTTCTTGCAAGCGTAAGCGATCAAGCCGCATACATAGCTGCAAAGTTCGATGATAACGTAGGAAAGGATACCAAGACCAATACCGTCGGTGATCGAATAACCGAAAGGCATAATAGCGATCGTAAGGAACGCGGGAACGAATTCTTTAACGCTGTCGAGCTTAAGATCTTTCGCGCCTTTGAGCATCAAGCAACCAACCCAAATAAGAGCTGCGGAAGCCGCTGCGCTGGGAATAGATGCGAATACGGGCAGAAGGAAAATCGAAAGCAAGAACAAGCAAGCCGTCGTAAGAGCCGTAAGACCAGTCTTACCGCCAGCAGCGATACCTGCACCCGATTCAACGAACGTCGTAACAGTGGACGTACCGAACAAAGCACCCGTACAGGTTGCAACGGAGTCAGCCACCATAATTTTGTTATAGTTTACAGGAACGCCGTCGTCGGTCATAAGACCAGCCGCGGAGCAGCAACCTACGCACGTACCCATCGTGTCAAACATATCGATCATACAGAAAGTAATGACGACCATAACGAGGGACATTACGGGAACGCCTTTTTCAAACTTAAAGCCTTCCGTGAACGCTGCGAAGAACGTACCGCCTTCTTCCGTCTTAAAGGAGAAGAAACCTTCGAAATGTTCCCAGAATTTCCAAGAAAGATCCGACCATTGCGTCACGCCGATCTTCGGGATCAAGCCAAGGAGCGTAGCCGCCACAATACCGATGATGGTAGCACCTTTTACGTTGAAGTGCGAAAGCACAGCAATTACAAGGAAACCAAACAAGCAAACAAGTGCAGGGCCTACAATGCTCATATCCCACGTAGCAAAGGGAACCAAATCCACGATCGTACCGTTGCCGGGAACGATAATGCCTGCGTTTACAAGACCGATAAGAGCGATGAAGAGACCGATACCTACGGAAATCGCTTTTCTAATCGATTCAGGGAGTGCTCTGAAAATGATTTCTCTAATGGAAATGCCGTGGATTTTGAGCACGCTCAAAAGCAAGAACAGCATACCGGAAATCAATACGAGGAGCATTGCATTACCGAAGGAAAGCGCAAAACCGATAAGACCGCCGCCGAGCAAACCGCCGACCATCGAGTTCAAGCCGAGACCGGGCGCTTGCGCCAAAGGCAATTTTGCATAGATCGCCATCAGCAACGTGCCTACAAACGCGCCGAGAGCAGTTGCTACGAATACGGAAGAGTAAAGGTGCGCATACGTACCTGCACCGAACATATCCAACATCAGTAGCGGGTTCAGCGTGAGAATATAAGCCATTGCCAAGAACGTGACGATACCGGCAGTGATTTCTGTTCTAACGCTAGTTTGCTGGTTTTTCGAGTCGTAACCGACCAGTTTACCCAACTTGTTCATGTGAAACAGACCTCCTATGTGTGTGCATATGCACAGATTTTATACTATTCTAACACAAATTCAACATAATTGCAATAGGTTTTTGGAAAAAAGTCCCCCGAATTCGGCATTTTTTTATTTTTGCAGAAAAATTTTCTGCGGCATCTTGCACAATGCAATAAAATATGGTAGAATAATAGCAAGACAGCGACGGATATGGAAAGGAGAAAAAGGCGTGGAAGAACAAAACGGACGGATAGCGGACGTGTACGTGGCGAAAATGCCGCGCAAAATAGGTGCTGGGCGCATTTTTCCGACCGCACGGGCAGCCGAAATCGCCGAGTGTCAGAGCGACAAGGTAAAACGGCAGAAATATTACGCGTGGCGGTTGTTGGGGTATGCTTTGCAGCAAACCTTTGGATATGCCATTGAAAGGATAGATATTTGCAAGAGCAAAAACGGGAAATGGACAACGCCGCATTGTTATTTTTCCCTTTCGCACAGCGAAAACGCGGTGGCGGTGGCGGTGTCCGATCGTGCAATCGGCGTGGACGTGGAGCGTGTGAACGCAGAAAAGGCGGCGTTTTTACAGACGGTTTTGACGGCGCAGGAACGCGAAGAGATCGCGGTGCTGACGGACGAAACGGAGCGTGTGGAATACCTGTTCAAAAGGTGGACGCAAAAGGAGAGCTTTTTCAAAAGGACGGGGGACGGGGCGTTCCGACCGTCGAAAATCGCGGTAGATGGAGAACTGGTGGCGACGAAAAAACTGTCGATAGAAGGCGAAGAGTATATGCTGTCGGTGGCGGTGGAAAACGCCGCGAATACGCGATACGTTCTCGACGTGGACTTGACGGAATAAAACGACGGAAAATAAAACTCGGCGGTTGCGCGTGTGCAACCGCCGAGTTTTTACTTATACAACAAAAAACGCCGTATGGCGTTCTTGCTATCAATATTCTTTCCTGCCGCAGATAATATCAATGGGGAGATCGAAATAATCGGCTAATTTCCAGCACTCGATAATACTCGGCTCGTTCAAGCCCTGCTCCCAACGGGACAAATTTGCTTGGCTCGTGCCGATTTCTTTGGCAAGCTGTCGTTGTGATAACCCTTGATTTTTTCGCAATTCCGCGATCTTATTGTTCTTAAAATTTCGTTCCATAAAAATATTTTATACAAAAATGTATCAAAATAGTTGACATATACAAATATGTATCATATAATTATTGTACAATATACAAATGGAGGTGCGTTATGGAAACCAACAACGCAGTAGCACGTTTCTTACTCACTTTTTTCCTTGGTTGGTTGGGTAGTTTTATCATCAATCACTCTTCCTTAAAACCGAGCGGATACAAATCCAGAACGATGGCATACTTTTTCTTGTCGATCGTGACGTTTGGGATCTATCCGTTGGTGGCGTCGATCTGCAATTTTTCGTTCGATCCCAGAAAGGAAAGCAATATCGGCTATTTTAAGTATTAATAGAAATGCAAAACAAAAAAGGACGGCTGCGATGACAGTCGTCCTTTTTTCTACTCTTTTGCGTATAGAGCCAAGAAATTTGTTCAATCGTTTGACAGGCAAAAAAATAATATGCTATAATGAATACAATATAAAAAACTTGCTCTATGAAAAGGAGAAAAATTATGATTGATATGACTTTGATCAAAAACACCGATCCCGAAATTTATGCGGCAATGCAGGACGAGCTCTGCCGTCAGCGCGAGAATATCGAGCTGATTGCCAGCGAAAATATTGTTTCGCCTGCGGTAATGGCGGCGATGGGTTCGCATTTGACCAACAAATATGCGGAAGGTTTGCCCTCTAAACGCTATTACGGTGGTTGTCAATACGTGGACGTGGCGGAAAATCTCGCCAGAGATAGGCTGAAAGAGCTGTTTGGCTGTGATCATTGCAATGTACAGCCCCACAGCGGCGCGCAGGCGAATTTCGCGGTGTATTTTGCGATGTTAAAGCCCGGTGATACGGTAATGGGTATGGACCTTTCGCACGGCGGCCACCTGACGCACGGCTCGCCCGTCAACGTTTCGGGTAGCTATTTCAACTTCGTTTCGTACAGCGTTTCCAAGGAAACCGAAGTGCTCGATTACGACGAAATGGAGCGTATCGCAGTGGAGTGCCAGCCCAAAATGATCGTATCGGGCGCGAGCGCGTATCCCCGTATTCTCGATTTCAAGCGTATTCGCGAAATCTGTGACAAAGTAGGCGCGTATATGATGGTAGATATCGCGCACATCGCAGGGCTGGTGGTGGCTGGTGAACACCCGTCCCCCGTGCCTTATGCCGATTTTGTCACGACGACCACGCATAAGACGTTGCGCGGTCCTCGAGGCGGCGTGATTATGTGCAAAGAACAGTATGCAAAGCAAATCGACAAAGCGGTATTCCCCGGCACGCAGGGTGGACCTTTGATGCACGTCATTGCGGCAAAGGCGGTGGCGTTCAAAGAAGCGCTTTCCCCCGAATTTAAGGAATATCAAAAACAGATTATCCGTAACGCGCAAGCGATGGCGGACGAATTCCAAAAATGCGGTATCCGTTTGGTGTCGGGTGGTACGGACAACCATTTGATGCTGCTCGATCTTCGCGAAACGGGCGTGACGGGCAAGGAACTGGAAAAGATGCTGGACGAAGTGCATATCACGGCAAACAAGAACACCATTCCCTTTGAAACGACTTCGCCGTTTATCACGAGCGGTCTTCGCGTGGGGACGCCTGCGGTCACTTCGCGCGGCTTTAAGGAAGAAGATTGCCGCAAAGTGGCACGCCTCGTCGCGCGCGTTATCAAAGAAAAGGAAAGTTGTTTTGACGAGGTCCGCGCGGAAGTAAAAGCGATTTGCGAACAATTCCCCGTTTACGCAAACGATATTTTATAAGACCTGTAAGCAAGGAGTAAAAGCATGAAGAACGCAGCACTGAATTTTCCCAAAGCAGGGGAGAGCAAATTAGGCGGTTATGGCGGTAAGCTGATTGATTTTACGATCAATAAGCAGCTTTTGGACGCGGAAAAATGGACGCTGTTCGTAGAGCAGTTCCGTATCCGTTGGGACGGCGACAACGGCGGTTGGCGCGGCGAGTATTGGGGTAAAATGATGCGCGGTGCGGCGCTCACCTATCGCGCGACAAAGAACGAAAAGCTCTATGCGGTTATGGTGGACACGATCAACGATCTACTGACCACGCAAGACGAATTCGGACGTATTTCCAGCTATACGAGAGATACGGAATTTGCTTGTTGGGATATTTGGGCGAGAAAATACGTTATGCTCGGTATGTTCTATTTCTTGGATGTCTGCAAGAGCAAAGCGCTGGCGAAAAAGATTATCAACGCGATGAAACGCCACGCGAATTATATTATCAAGCATATCGGCAACGGCAGAAAGCAAAAGACGATTTTCCAAACGTCGGGCATTTGGGGTTCGACGAACTCCTGTTCGATTTTGGAACCGTTCGTAAAATTACACGTTTTGACGGGCGAACAAAAATACCTTGATTTCGCTACGTATTTGGTGGGTACGGGCTTTAACGAACAGTTTAACTTGATTGAAACCTGCCTGCATAAGACCATGTATCCCTATCAGTTCCCGACCACGAAAGCGTACGAGATGATGAGTTGTTTCGAGGGCTTGGTGGAATATTACAAGGTGACGGGCAACCCCGACCATTTGCAGGCGGCGGAGAATTTCGTTGATATGTTGGTGGAAA
This sequence comes from Clostridia bacterium, assembly GCA_017467265.1. Taxonomy (GTDB): domain Bacteria; phylum Bacillota; class Clostridia; order Christensenellales; family Borkfalkiaceae; genus Scatosoma. The sequence continues at coordinate 11,823 of JAFTSO010000004.1, read as the reverse complement.
CGGACTACACGATTATCGGTGGTTCGGGTTGCTGGCACGAGTTGTTGGACAATTCCTCCAAAACGCAAACCGAGCCTGCGGCGGAAACGGTTATGCAGGAAACCTGCGTAACGGTTACCTTCTTGAAACTCTGCGCGAAATTGCTTGCTTTGACGGGCAACGCAAAATACGCGGCGTACGTGGAAAAATCGGGCTTGAACGCCCTGTACGGCGCGGTAAACAACGAAGAACAACAGATGACGAGAACGCAAGCCCGCACTTGGGACAGCAACGGTACGATGCACATTGTAACCTTGCTCGAACCCTTTCCGTTTGATAGCTACAGCCCCTTGTTCCACGACAGACGTGGGCTTAGAGTGGGCGGTTGCCAAATTATGCAGGAAGGCAAATCCTACGGCTGTTGCGTATGTATCGGTGCAGCAGGGACGGCAATTATGGGCTTGTTTGCGGTGATGAAAGGCGAAGACGGCGTGTACGTCAATCTGTACAACGATTGCCGTTTCAAAACGGAAGATTTCGGCGAAAAAATCAGCGTGGATGTATATGCAAACCCCTATGCGTATAAGGGTGCGAAAATCAACGTCAACGGCAAAGGGCAGACGTTTGCTTTGGGCTTACGCATCCCTGCTTGGGCGGAAGATTTTGCGGCGTATATCAACGGTGAAAAGGTTGACGGCGTAGAAAAGAACGGCTATTTTGTTGTCAATCGTCAATGGAATAAGGACAAAGTGGAAGTGCGCTTCAAAGCGCCCGTAAAGATGTGGGTGCTGAACAAGAAGATTGCGTTCACGCAAGGACCGATCACGCTCGCGCGCGACTGTCGCTTTGAAGACATTACAAAGCCCGTGGCGATCGCGGCGAGAAACGGCAAGAACGTACGAGCAAAGCGCGTGAAGAACACGACGTTTAGCAGCAACGTAGCGTATGAGATCGCGACAAAGGACGGCAAGATTACCGTTTGCGATTACGCGCAGGCAGGCAAGAATTACGACGACGAAAACGCGAATATTACCGTTTGGCAAGAACGCGTTTAACGCATACGAAACGTAGATAAAAACACGGAACGCGGCTGCGAGAGAGCAGCCGCGTTTTTGCTTTGCATATAATATAGAGAAAAAATTTTCGACAAATATTGACAAGGCGCGTATTTTGTGATAAAATAGGGAAAAATTCGGCGCGGCGGCGTGGACGGGAGAATATGGAAGGGATTTTGTTAGAACCGTTAAAATATTATGAGAGCGTGGGCAAAGCGGCACACGAAAAGAACGTCGCGGCACATTTTGACGATTTGGTGGAAAAATCGCGCCTGAACGTGGAAGAAAACCGCGCTACCGTTAAAAAATACAAGGCGGAGCAGGCGACCGTGGAAAAGATCCGCGACAAGCTCTCGCGCAAAAAGGCGTTGCGCGTGCTGGTGATTCTCGCCATTATCGCTTGCTTTATCGCGGCGGCGGTGGGGATTTGGCAGCTGACCAAAAGCAACGGCTTGCTAGGCGGTTCGCTCCTTGGCGGCGGTATTGCGCTCGGGATCGGGGGGATTATGCTCGTCGTCAAAAAGCTCAACCCTGCCATTAGAGAAGTGGAAACGTTGCTATCGAAACACGAAAAAAAGGCGGCGGAGCTCCGTTCACTCGCGGAAAAGCAAATGGCTCCGCTCAACGCGCTGTTTACGGACGCAGATACTTTGCGCTTGATAGAAAAGACAATGCCGCAGCTCGATTTTGACGACGGGTTTTCGGTGCAAAATCACGATTTGTTCGTGCGGCAATTTGATCTCGTTGACGAACAGAGCCAGCATTGTTCGGTGACGGATACGCTGTCGGGGCGGTGTTTTGGCAATCCGTTCCTGTATTGTGACAAAATTTTTCATACGCTCGGCACGTATACCTACCACGGTTCGCTGACGATCAGCTGGACGGAGACGTATTACGATTCGAAAGGCAACCGCCAAACGCGTACCGTCACACAGGTATTACACGCGTCGGTGACCAAACCAAAGCCGTACTATTCGCAGCGAAAGACACTTTATTACGGTAATCAGGCAGGCGACGAGCTCTCGTTTAGCCGCAAGCCGCAGCACTCGGAAGATTTGAGCGAAAAGGCGTTGGAGAGAAAGGTGCGCCGCGGTGCGAAAAAGTTGGCGAAAAAGGCGGAAAAGGCAACCCAGAAAGGGGGGAGCTTCCGCGAGATGTCCAACGAAGAATTTGACGTGCTTTTCGGCGCGAGCGATCGCAATCACGAAGTACAGTTCCGTACGTTGTTCACGCCCTTGGCGCAATGCAACACCGTCGATCTTTTGACGTCTAAGACGGGCTACGGGGACGATTTCTATTTCACGAAACGTCGTCGTTGCAATATGATCACCAGCGAACACGCGCAGGGCAGATCGCTCGATCATGACGCGCGCAATTATTATTCGTACGACGTGGACGAGGCAAGACGGAATTTCACTTCGTTCAATAACGGGTATTTCAAATCGTTGTTTTTCGATTTTGCGCCGCTGATGGCGATTCCTGCCTATCAGGACGAGCCCGTTCAATCGCTCGAATATCCGAAGGAGTACCCTAGCTATTATTCGACGTACGAGCACGAGGCGATGGCGAATCAGTTCGGCGAACGGCTCGCGCACGCCAGCGCGCGGACGGCGTCTATCTTAAAGACAAATTTCCTTTGCAAGGAAAATGGCAGGGACCGTGTCGCGGTGACGGCGTACGGGTATGCCACGGAAGACCGTGTAGATTTTATTCCGCGACTGGGCGGCGACGGTAGAATGCACGCCGTACCCGTGCCGTGGATCGAGTATATCCCCGTGCAGAGAACGTCGCAGATCGCGGTGGGACTGAGCGAATCGGCAAAGGCAGCGAAAACGGAGGAGAACAGACGGCGCTTTGCCGCAGATACGCTTTTCCACGGCTTGGCGGCTTGGATTTTAGAAGAAAAATAAAAAATAACATATAGGAGAAAACATTATGGCGAATCAATTAGACGAACTCGGAACAGAAAGCAGACCCGAAGGGTTAGATACGCGCGTTATCGCGAAGAAACTGCCCGTAAAGGTGGGCGTAGGCTCGACGATTTTCGAGGTATTGCTCTGGATTTTGGGTATTATCCCCGGGGTGGTATTCCTGTTTAAGAAAATCAAAGCAAAGAACTATTTCCAGCAGCTGGAACAAAAGATCCAACGCAACGCGTCGCAGATTGACAACTACCTTGAACAGCGCGTTATGATTTTGCAGAACTGCGCGCGTCTTGTGGATAAAGCGATCGATTTGGATAAAACGACCTTTGAGGCGATTGCAAAATATCGCAGCGGTGCGAGCGACGAAGAGAGAAACGAAGTGGCTGGGCGTATCGACACGGCGAGCCGTAGCCTGAACGTGGCGTTTGAAAATTATCCCGATCTGAAAGCGCACAATGAGATCGCGGACGCTATGCAGCAAAATATGTATTTGCAAAGAGAAATCACGGCGGCGAGAGAGCTGTACAACGATACGATCAACGCGTGGAACCGCGATATTTTCGCTTGGCCGACCAAGATGATTGTGGCGGCAAGAAGCGGCTATACCACCCGTATTCCGTTCATCGCGTCCGAAGAAATCAAGCAGCAGGCAAAATCTGTATTTTTCTAAAAAATAAAACGGGGCTTTGCGCGTTGCAAAGTCCCGTTCTTTTCCTTTTTTAAGAGTGTTGACCACGGACACGTTTAGCGATTCGGCATTTTTTTGAAATCGTCCGTGGGCTTTTTCGAGAACTGTTTTTGGTACAGTCGATAGAAGGTGGCATAGTTTGAAAAACCGCATTGAAAAGCGGCTTGGGTGGGGGGCGTGCCTTCGATAATCATATTTTTCGCCATCAGCATTTTCTTTTCGGTGATGTATTTTTTAGGCGAAATTTTCAGATGTCGGGTAAAGAGCGCTTTGAGATACCCCACGGATACGGACGTTTCGCGCGCCAGCTCCGTCACCGTGTTTACGGTGAACAAATTATCGTTGATGTAATTGAGCGTTCGCTCGATAAACGGGTGGAGTTGTTTGTGCGAAGTAATTACGTCGCGATCGCGGAACAGCTCGATATTGACGAGCACTTCTCGCGTCAGGGCGTAGAGTAGCTCGATAAAAACGTCGGTTGGACAGTTGTGAAAATAGAAATCGACCTTGTTGAAAATATCGTGTATTCGTTCGTTTTCCCCTGAAAGGAGCAGGAACGGGTCGGAAATAACGCCGTCTGCGCATACATCTGACGTATGGAACAGCACCCCGATTTTTTCATAGTCCTGTTGATTGACAATGGAAAAATAATGATAGGCGTACGGCTGGATCACGATCAAATTCCCCGGCCGCGCGGTGAATTTTTTGTCTTCAATGGTATAGGACACTTCACCTTTCAGCACGTAAATTAGCTCGACGAGTGCGTGGGAGTGCTTGGCAAAATGTCGCTCCAATTCGTTGTTATAGACGATATGGTTGTAGATGAGATGCTCTCTTTTGAGCTCGGATATTTTTTGCATAGCCGTTTTCTCCTTGTCTATAAGCGATTATAGCATATTAAAAATTTTTTTTCAACGGTTTTACATTGTAAAACGGAAAGAAAAGAATAGTATCTTTTGTAATGTCTTTTTGGATTTTTTGCAATCCCTATTTCCAAAAAGTATGCTATAATGATATCGTGTGGTAATCTGTTATTATAAAATAATAGCGGATAACCACCTTAAAAACGGTATAGTAAGGAGCAAAGCTATGGCAAAATTAATACAATCTGCCTTTTCCGACGAATATTCGCAGGACGTTGTCGAGCAGTGCAAGGCATTGAACGGCTACGGCATTGAATATACGGAAGTGCGCGGTGTGGACGGCAAGAATATTTCCGTTTTGACAAAGGAAGAATTGACGAAGTACAAAAAGACGATCGCCGATTACGGTATAAAGGTGTCGTCCATCGGCTCGCCGCTGGGCAAAATTTCGCTCGGCGACGATATGGACGCGCATATCGAGCTGGCAAAGCGTATCTTTGATACGGCGAACGAGCTGTCGGCGCAATACGTGCGTATCTTTTCGTTCTATCTGCCCGAAGGCAAGACGAGAGAGGAGTGCAAAGGGCAGGTGTATGACGGTATGGAGCGGCTCGTGACGCTCTCCCAGCGTTTCGGGGTGACCTTGTGTCACGAAAACGAAGCGAAAATCTACGGCGAATCACCCGAAAAATGTCTGGAAATGATGACGTATTTCGGCGGCAGCTTAAAGGCCGTTTTGGATATGGGGAACTTCGTTTTGGACGGGTACGACCCGATGCAGGCGTACGAAATGCTCAAAGAGTATATCGAATATTTCCACATCAAGGATTCGCTGTATGCAGGGGCAATCGTGCCGCCGGGCAAGGGCGAGGCGCAGATTCAGGCGATTTTGAATAAGTACAAAGCGGAAGGCAAAAAGGACACGTTCATCACGTTAGAGCCCCACTTGCAGACGTTTGCAGGGCTGAACGCGCTGGTAGGCAAGAAATTTGACAATCCGTACAAATACGAAAATCAACAGGTGGCGTTCACGGACGCGGTAGAAAAATTGAGGGAATTATTATGAAAAGCATCAAAGTAGATAATTTGCAGGTAGAAATTTATGAAAACAGAACGCTGATGGGCGAGGCGGCGGCAAGAGATATCAAGGCGAAGATTGCAGAGCTATTGTCGCAAAAGGACGAAATCAACATGATTTTCGCGGCTGCGCCGTCGCAGAACGACGTACTCAAATCCTTGGTCGAAGATAAGAGTGTGGAGTGGAATAGAGTCAACGCCTATCATATGGACGAATATATCGGCTTGGACAAGGACGCACCGCAGGGGTTTGGGAACTTTTTGAAAGAACACATTTTCGGACTCGTGCCGTTTAAGAGCGTGCACTATATCGACATTACGACGACCGATCCCGAAAAAGAAGCGGATCGATACGGGAAACTGCTGGACGAGAACCCCACGGACATCGTGGTGATGGGGATCGGGGAGAACGGGCATATCGCGTTCAACGACCCCCCCGTGGCGGATTTCAACGACAAAAAGACGGTAAAGCCTGTACAGCTGGACGAAATTTGCCGTCAGCAGCAGGTCAACGACGGTTGCTTTGCGAGCCTCGACAAAGTGCCTACGCACGCAATGACGCTCACCGTACCGACTTTGGTGCGCGCACCCTATCTGTTCTGTATCGTACCTGCGCCCACAAAGGCAAAGGCGGTGTACGAAACGCTCAACGGCAGCATTGACGAACATTGTCCTGCCAGCATTTTGCGCTTGCAAAACAATGCAAAATTGTATCTGGACGACCAGAGCTCGAAATTGTTATGATGCAGATAAAGAGTGATAAAATTATCGTCGGTGAGAGCCTTTTCGACGGGTACGTGTACGTGGAGAACGGCAAAATCGCGGAGATCTCCGCCGTGGATAGACCTGCGGACGAGCGCTACGATTTTACGGGTAAATATGTCAGCGCAGGGTTTATCGATATGCACACGCACGGGGCAGGCGGTCACGCGTTTATGAACAGCGAAGTGTCCGACGTTATAGAGGGCTGCAATTACCATTTGGCGCACGGCACGACGAGCATCGTACCCACGATCTCGGCAGGGGCGTTCGAAACGATGAAAAAGGCCGTGGTAAATATCGACAAAGCAAAAAAGAGCGGTAAGGCAAAGGGGAATATCTTGGGTGCGCATTTGGAAGGTCCGTACCTGTCCGCAAAACAATGCGGCGCACAATGCCCTGCGTTTATCACGCCCCCGAACAAAGCTGATTACGAGAGCTTGCTCGAAGCGTACGGGGATAGCGTTATTCGCTGGACGTATGCGCCCGAAAACGATAAAGACGGGGAATTTTGCAGGTATCTTACCGAGCGCGGCGTGATCGCCTCGGCAGGACATACGGACGCGAAATACGCCGATATGGCGGTGGCGATCGACAACGGGTGCAACCTGATTACGCATTTGTACAGTTGTACGTCCACGGTCACGCGCGATCACGGTTTCCGTTCGCTCGGCGTGATCGAGAGCGCGTATCTGCGCGACGAACTCTGCGTAGAGATAATCGCCGACGGCAAACATTTGCCTTGCGAGTTGATCAAAATGATTATCAAGATCAAGGGCACGGACAGGGTGGCGCTCATTACCGACAGTTTAGAGATTGCAGGCACGGACGTCAAGGAAGGCGTGATGAGTGGCACGGAGTTTATCGTCGAGGACGGCGTTTGCAAGCTCAAAGACCGTTCTGCGTTCGCTGGGAGTGTGGCGACGGCAGACGTTTTGGTGCGTACGCTGGTATACGGGTGCGGCGTATCCGTGCCGACGGCGGTGAAGATGCTCACGGAAGTCCCTGCGAAGATTTTGGGGATCAACAAAGGCGCGTTGGCGGCAGGCAAGGACGGGGATATTATCGTCTTTGACGACGAAATTTCGGTGTCCGACGTGTTCGTTGGTGGTGTAAAAATTTAACGCTTTTGGCGTTATCATAAAGGGGAAAACGTAATGACGAATTTTGCGATTATCGGCTGCGGAGCAGCGGCAAAAATACACGCAGGTGCGATCAAAGGCTTGGAGAACGGCTGTTTATACGGGGTGTTTGACGGGCACGCGGAGCGCGCCGCACACTTTGCCGCGCAGCACGGTTGCAGGGCGTTTTTTTCGATGGAAGAGCTGCTTTGTTGTAAGGACGTGGACGTGGTGAACGTGTGCGTGCCCAGCGGTTTGCACGCGCAGATCGCGGTGGCGGCGTTAAATGCCAAAAAACACGTCGTCGTGGAAAAGCCGATGGCGATTACGAAAGCGCAAATCAACGAGATTATTGCGGCGGCGGAGCAAAATGACGTCAAAGTAGCCGTGATCACGCAGTACCGTTTTACCCCTGCTACGCAAAGGGTTAAAAAGGCGTTGGAGGAAGGCAAGCTGGGCAAGATTTTGCTCGCCGATTTTTCGGGGAAATATTACCGTTCGGCAGAGTATTACGCATCGGCGACTTGGCGTGGCACGATGGCGATGGACGGGGGCGGCGCTTTGATGAATCAGGGCATACACGGTATCGACGTAATCCAGTATTTGATGGGCGGCGTGAAGAGCGTACAGGCGACCTGCCGTACATTGCGCCACGACGTCGAGGTGGAAGATAGCGCGTACCTGCTCGTCGAATACAAAAACGGGGCGATTGGGTGTATCCACGGCACGACGGTGGCGTCGCCGGGGTATCCGCGCCGTATCGAGATCAACGGAACGAAAGGCTCGATCGTGATGGAAGAAGATTCTATTGTGCGTTGGGACGTGGACGGAGATAATGCGGAAACGGGTAAACGTACAGTCAATTCGGGTGCAGATCCGATGGCTGTCAATTACGGGTATCATAGATTACAGCTCGCTGATTTGATTGCGGCGATCGAAGAAGACCACGCGCCGCTCGTGGACGTATATGAAGGCAAAAAACCCGTCGAGATCATTTTGGCGGCGTACGAATCGAGCCGTACGGGGCGAAAAATTCTGCTCGGTGAAGAATAACGAGAGCAGATTAAGACGATGAAAAGGCTATGGAAAATATTGCGAAAAATATTTTTTCATAGCCTTGACTATTTGTGAGAATAATGGTATACTAAAACAAAGTTTTAGCGTAAGGAGAGAAAGCTATGAAAATTTATTTTTTAGGCGATAGTATCACGCAGGGCGCAGGCGCGAGCTGCGAACAAACGAAGTACGTCAACGTAGTGGGGCAGATTTTGGGTTGCGAAGTGCGAAACTACGGGGAAGGCGGCACGCGTATTGCAAAACAGACCGTCCCGTCCCAAGAGAGTATTTACGATCGCGATTTTTTGATGCGTGCAGACGGTATGGAAGACGACGCGGATTTGGTGTTCGTGTTCGGCGGCACGAACGATTACGGGCATGGCGACGCGGAGCTTGGCAACCTCGAAAGTACGGACGAATATACGTTCTGCGGCGCGGTCAATTCGCTTATTAAAAAGCTTTCTGCTCGCTATGGTAAGGAAAAACTGTGCTTTATTTTACCCATACACCGCTACGACGAAGACAACCTGTACGGCGAAGGGAATAAGCCCAAGGCAGGCGCGCCTTTGTCCACCTACGTGGCGCTCCTCAAAGAGATTTTGCAAAAGAACGGAGTGGAAACGCTGGCGTTTGAAAAGGAATTTCTCATCCCTGCTACGAACGACGGAACGGACGGTTTGACGGTGGACGGGTTGCATCCAAACGATAAAGGTCACCGCATTATAGCGGAAAAAATTTGCGAATATATCCGCGCAAAAAATAATTAAGGACGGGAAAAAGAGTGTTGGATAACGTAGTGTTTTACAACGCTCTGTTTTTCATAAAAAGGAGAAAAAGATGAGAACGTATATTGCGGCAACGAGGGAATATAACGATATTGCAAAGGGACACGTGTGTGCACCTTTATTCAAAAAAGTGTTCGATTACGACGGTGCGTCGGCGAGAATAGAAATATCGGTCGTGGGGCTCTACCGCCTTTGGGTGAACGGAACGGAAATCACCAAGGGTTGGCTTGCACCCTATTTTTCCAACCCCAACCAAGTGGTGTATTACGACGAATACGACGTGGGTGGTCTGTTGCAAAAAAAGGACAATACGATCGTCGTGTTGCTGGGCAACGGGTTTGTCAACTCAAACAGCCACGGGGGCTGGCAATTTGATACGGCGAGCTACCGTGCCGCGCCCAAATTTTACTTGGGGTTATACGACGGAGCACAGCGCGTTTTGACGACGGACGAGGGGTGGACGGCGTACGATTCTCCGATCACGTTCGACGATTATCGCAACGGTGAGTGGTACGATGCGCGCAAGGAAAGCGCGCTGTTTTCGGACAGCAAAAAGCCGCTTATCGCAGACACGCCTATGGGCTTTTATAAAAAATGTGAGTCGCAGCCGATCAAAACTTCCGCCGAGTACAAGCCCGTAAAGATTATGCCGTGTAAGGGCGGATACATCTACGATTTCGGGTGTAATGATTCGGGGGTATGTCGCCTTTGTATCGACGGAAAGGACGGGCAAAAAATCGTGCTTACCCACGGCGAGATCGTCAACGACGGCGAGCTGGATATGACGAACCTTACGAACATCGGTCACGGCGACATACAGCTGGAATACGTGCAAAAGGATTTCTATATTTGTAAGGCAGGTACGCAGACGTACACGCCGTCCTTTGTCTATCACGGTTTTCGCTACGTGTACGTGGAAGGGATCACGGCGGAGCAGGCTACGGCGGATTTGCTGACCTTCGTCGCTTTTCATAACGATACGCCCGTGCGCGGACATTTCTCGTGTAGCAACGAAACGATCAACAAGGTGCAGGCGTGCGCGGTGCAGAGCGTTTTGTCTAATTTTCATCACTTCCCCACCGATTGTCCGCACCGTGAAAAGAACGGCTGGACGGGGGACGCGGTGATTTCCGCCGAGTATATGTATTATAATATCGAGCCGACGGCGTCGTTGCGAGAGTGGTTGGTGAATATTCGCGGCGCGCAAAAGGACGGCGCGCTCCCGGGTATCGTGCCCACCGATACGTGGGGATATGAATGGGGCGGCGGTATGGGCTGGGATAATATTCTCGTCGAGCTACCCTATCAAATGTACCGCTTTACGGGGGAGAAAAAGTATATCGAAGAGAATATCGACGCGCTGGAAAATTATTTGGATTTTATCAAGACAAAACTCACGGACGAAGGATTGACCGATTACGGGCTTGGCGAGTGGGTAGAGATTGGCGGCGATAACTGGGTGCGCCAAACGCCGACGGAAGTGGGCAATTCGCTCAATTATATAGATTTTATGGCGAAAGCGGCGTTTATGTTCGAGGTGGTAGGCAAGACGGAGCGTGCCAAAGACGTAGCGCAAAGACGTGCGGATATGATCGCAGCGTTCCGCAAAAAGTACGTGGAGAACGGGGCGGTGAATTGCAATACGCAGACGGGGCAGGTGCTCGCGATGGCGTACGGCGTGTTTATGGACGAAGAAGACGGCGCGGCGTACGAACGGTTAAAGCAATTAATCGCGCGCGATAACGACCGTATGAAAGTAGGGTGCTTTGGACTGAAAAATCTCTTTGACTTGTTCTCCGATCGCGGCGACGCCGCCAAAGCGGTGGAGCTGATCGCCGATCCCCGTTTCCCCAGCTATGGCTACTGGGTGGAAAAGCGCGGTTTGACGACGATGCCCGAAGGGTTTCAGGAATACGAAGACACGCTCGAACACGTGCGGAGAAAGGACGGAAATTCGTTTATCGTGTCCTTAAATCACCATTTCTTGGGTACGGTGTCGGCTTGGTTTTATAAGGCGCTCGCTGGGCTGAACGTGGTTTCGGCGGACGTAGTCCGCGTATCGCCGAAATTTGCGTGCGGTTTGGACTGGGTGGCGGCTGATTTTGAAAACGGTGGCAAGAAGATCGCGGTGCGCTGGGAGCGGCAGGGCGAGGAAATTGCGCTCACGGTGGACAACGACGGGTTTGACGTATGCGTAGAGCTCGGCGAGATTGTGCGAACGGAACGGACGGGCAATCGGACGGTATATTACGTAAAGGCATAAAAGGTAAAGGGCTGACAGAAAACAATCCGTCAGCCCTTAAATTTTGCCCTGATACAAACAAAGAAAAGCAAAATGATTGAATTATTCACACGAATATGATATAATGGATATGAATAAAAGCTGTTTGAGGAAGGGTATGTTCAGAGATTTAACGAGAAAGAAGCAAAAACTCTCGTTGGAAGAGTGTAAGGAAATATTAAAACAAGAGGTGCGTGGCGTGCTTGCCGTCAACGGTGATGACGGTTATCCATA
>JAFTSO010000033.1 GCA_017467265.1 Clostridia bacterium | reverse complement strand
TCGTCGCACACCGCGTCTTCGTCCGCTTTGTACGCCACAAATTCACGATCGGAACGCGCCTTGACGTATTCGATCGTCTGTTCGTCCACCTCGAAAATACCGTTCTTTGCGCCTGCCTCGATCGCCATATTCGAAATGGTCAATCGATCGTACACGGTCAGCGATTGTACTCCTTCGCCTACAAATTCCATCGATTTGTACAGCGCGCCGTCCACGCCGATTTTGCCGATGATATGCAAAATGACGTCCTTGCCCGACACGTATTTGTTCAGCTTGCCTTTGAGTACAAATTTGATCGCGGACGGCACCTTAAACCAAGCCTTCCCCGTCGCCATACCGCACGCCATATCCGTCGAGCCAACGCCCGTCGAAAACGCGCCGAGCGCGCCGTACGTGCACGTGTGCGAGTCCGCACCGATGACTACGTCCCCAGGCACGACCAGCCCTTTTTCGGGCAGGAGTGCGTGCTCGATGCCCATACGTCCTACGTCGTAGAAATGGGTGACTTCGTATTTATCACAAAAATCACGGCACATTTTGCATTGTGTAGCCGCCTTGCTATCCTTATTAGGGGCGAAATGATCCATTACCATCGTCACTTTGTCTTTATCATAAACGGAAGTCGCGCCGATGTTTTCAAACTCGCGGATTGCCACGGGCGACGTAATGTCGTTGCCCAGCACTCTGTCGAGATCGACCAAAATCAGCTGACCTGCCTCCACTTTATCCAACCCTGCGTGCGCCGCAAGGATCTTTTGCGTCATTGTCATTGACATTGTTGTGTTGCTCCTGTTTTTTATATCTACATTGTCAGCCGTAAAACGGCGGAGATGCAAGCAAGTGAAGTGTACACCTTATGCGGTCGATAGCTCGCCCACACCCATACGAGGTTGTTAAACACACGGTCGGGTAGATTGTAAGGCTTGCCCGCGGTGGCTCACCGCTTATTTATTGATGATTGCGCCTTTGTCCGCCGAGCTAACCTGCGCCGCGTAACGTTTCAGATAGCCGCTTACTTCCTTTTTCTTAATCGGCATTTCCGCTCTGCGTTTTGCAAGCTCTTCGTCCGAAACATTGAGCTTGATCGAATAGTTGGGAATATCAATCGAAATAATATCGCCGTCCTTAACGTATGCAATCACGCCGCCGTTTGCAGCCTCGGGGGATACGTGTCCGATCGACGCACCGCGCGTCGCGCCCGAGAAACGTCCGTCGGTAATAAGGGCTACGTCTTTATCCAAACCCATACCTGCGATTGCGGACGTGGGCGAAAGCATTTCGCGCATACCGGGGCCGCCTGCAGGACCTTCGTAGCGAATCACCACTACGTCGCCCTTGACGATTTTGCCGCCGTAAATTGCCGCGATACATTCTTCTTCGCTCTCAAATACCTTGGCAGGGCCTTCATGTACCAACATTTCAGGTGCAACCGCCGCGCGTTTTACTACGCAGCCGTCGGGTGCAAGGTTGCCTTTGAGCGCCGCAATACCGCCCGTTTTACCAAAGGCATTTTCGGGCTTTCTGATCACTTCTTCGTCGAGATTTACAACCCCTTCCAAATTTTCCGCCATCGTCTTCCCCGTGCAGGTCATAACCGAAGTATCAATCAAATTAAGCGTCTCTAATTCCTTCAAAACGGCATGCACGCCGCCTGCTTCGTTGAGGTCTTCCATATACGTAGGACCAGCAGGCGCAAGATGGCACAAATTGGGCGTTTTTTCGCTGATCGCATTGACTTCGTCCAAATCAAACGGCACGCCCAGTTCGTTGGCGATTGCAGGCAAGTGCAGCATACTGTTCGTCGAACAGCCGAGCGCCATGTCCGCCGTAATCGCGTTTTTAATTGCCGCCGCCGTCATAATATCACGGGGACGGATATTCTTTTTCACCAGCTCCATCACTTGCATGCCTGCGTGTTTTGCCAGCTCGATACGCGCGGAATATACCGCAGGAATCGTACCGTTGCCTTTCAACCCCATACCGAGCACTTCGGTCAGGCAGTTCATCGAGTTCGCCGTGTACATACCCGAACACGAGCCGCAGGTAGGACATACCTTTCTTTCAAATTCGGTGAGCTGTTCTTCGTTGATCGAACCTGCCTTATACGCGCCTACCGCCTCGAACATACTCGACAGCGAGCGTTTTTTTCCGTTCACTCTACCAGCGAG
>JAFTSO010000032.1 GCA_017467265.1 Clostridia bacterium | reverse complement strand
TTCGGTAAGCTGCCCCGTCTGCAAATCTTCGTATCCCACGTATCCCGGGGGCGCGCCGATGAGTTTCGAGATCGATTGCTTTTCCATATATTCGCTCATATCCAAGCGAATCATCTGCTCTTCCGAGCCGAACAACGCCTCGGCGAGCGCCTTGCAAAGGTCGGTTTTCCCCACCCCCGTAGGTCCGACGAAAATGAACGAACCGATAGGACGGGAGGGATCTTTCAGCCCTGCTCTCGCACGACGTATCGCCTTGGACACGGCGTTCACAGCCTCGTCCTGACCGATAATGCGGCGGTGTAAATCCTGTTCGAGCCGCATCAGCTTTTCTCCTTCCGCCTGCGTAATCTTCATCAGCGGAATCCGCATACGCGCGGACACGATCGCCGCGATATGCTCCGCTCCGATCGCCAGTCTGCCATCAGGCAAACGCTTGGGCGCGTGCGCCTGTTCCAGCGCTTTAATCTTCTCTTCCGTCTGGATTTTTTCGCGCAACGTTTCCGTTGCGCCGGGGTAATCTCCCACGCTCTCCAAACGCCGTCTTTCCATCTCCAAACGCACGACTTCCCGTCTTGCCTCTTCCAATTCCACGTCGCCGTCTTCCACGATCCGCACGCGCGCCGCCGCCTCATCGACCAAATCGATGGCTTTGTCCGGCAAAAATCTGTCGTTGATATATCGCGAAGAGAGTTTCACCGCCGCCTCGATCGCTTCGTCCGTGATCGCAATTCCGTGGTGTTCTTCGTATTTCGCGCGAAGTCCTTTGATGATCGCCACCGTGTCCTTTTCGGACGGCTCTTCCACGTAAACGGGAGTAAAACGCCGCTCTAACGCGCTGTCTTTTTCAATGTATTTTCTGTATTCTTCGATCGTCGTCGCACCGATCACCTGCAAATCGCCGCGCGCCAGCATCGGTTTCAAAATATTCGCCGCGTCCATATTATTCTCGGACGAACCGCCTGCCCCCACGAGCGTGTGGATTTCGTCGATGAACAGCACCACGTCCCCGTCGTTCACCACCGTATCGATCAGATTTTTCAGTTTCTCTTCAAAATCGCCGCGATAGCGCGTGCCTGCCAACATTCCAGGCAAATCCACCGAAAATACCGTCTTATTCAACAGCTGCTCGGGCACGTTGTCGGTGACGATAAGCTGTGACAGTCCTTCGACGATCGCACTCTTACCAACGCCCGGCTCACCCACCAGCACGGGGTTGTTCTTCAAACGGCGCGAAAGCACCTGCACTACCTTTTCAATCTCCTTTTTACGGCCGATCACGGGATCCATTTTACCGCGCCGAGCGCGCTCCGTCATATCAATACCGCAATCGGGCAATTTTTGCGCGTTGCTCTCCACTTTTCCTTTCGGTTTTTCCGTTTTATCTACCATCACGGACGAAGGTTTCCAGTTCTCCTGCGTGTGGCTTGCCGATGAAAGATCGGGCATCGCCAAAGGATCGGTCTTACTTTCGGGTTCGCTAAAATCCTCGCCGCGATGCTTGCGGAATACCAACGCGTTAATCGCCGATTCGGTGTTTTGCAACAAGGATTCCACGAAAGCCCGTCTGCGCACCTTATCGAAAGGCTCTACCGCTTCGCCGATAAACCGCACCGCTTGGCAGGTGGGTACGGACAAAATCTGATAGAGCATATGTGCCGTCCCTGCAAGCATACCGTCCTGCGCCGCCGCGTCCACCGCGCGATCGTACATTTTTTGCGTGTTGGGCGTCATACCCTTGCCCTGATAGGACGGATCGGTGCCTGCCTTGAATTTACTCTCATAATTTTCCTTCGTGACGCCTGACGCCGTCAAAATTTTACACGCTTCGCACTCGGGAAACGCCAAAAACGCCCAAACAAAATGCTCGCTCCCGATAAAATCCGTTCCGACAATCTCCGCCGCCGCCATATTCGCGAGCGTCATTGTTTTTCTGAAATTTTCCGTCCATCTCGACAAAGGATACATACCCGTCCCCTTCCGTTTTTATTTTTCTTCTTTCTATTGCCCGTTTGCGGCTATCCTCACCGCTTTCTGCGCGTGACGCGCACGAGCGTTGGCAACGCCCCCGACGCCGTCTCCGCACGGAGCATATCACAAAATTCGTCACTCTCGCCCACCAGCCCGTTGTTGATACGGAACGCCGTCGGTCGCATATCGTCCATAAACTCGTCAAAGCGCTTCTTGTCCTTTACTTCAAAAAATCCAAGTGCCGCCCCCAAACGCACGTCCGCCATACGGTCTAAAAATTCCGACCAACCCAGCACCGCGCAGTTGGTCAAAATCCCGTACGAACGCAAGCATCGATCGCGGATCTCCGTTTCCGCGGTTTTGAGCATTTTTTCTCGCGCACGGATTTCCAGATCGCATAGCGTCATCGTCATACGCACCATTTCGCTCAAAATATCCTTTTCGGAAACGCCGAGCGTACGTTCGTTGCTCACCTGATACACGTATCCTTCCGCACCCGTACCTTCGCCGAACGAACCGCGCACGGTCAGCCCCCCTGCCTTTAATACGGGCAGGAATTTTTTCAGCTCGCCGCTCCATACCAGCCCGGGCAAAAACATCATCACCGACGCACGCATACCCGTGCCCAGATTGCTGGGACAAGCGGTGAGATATCCCAGCTTGTCATCAAACGCAAAATCGAACATCGCGGCGAGCGCGTCGTCGATACCGCTGATACGCTCGTACGCCTTGAACAGATCAAACCCCTTGCAAATATACTGCTCGCGCAGGTGATCCTCTTCGTTGACCATAATCGAAATGGTGCGATCCTTGGACACGAACGCCGCACCGCGGTCGCTCTTCGTCAGCGCAGGGCTGATCAAATACTCTTCTTGCAGCTGCGCCGCCTGTTGCGGCGACAAAGTTTTTATATCGTATTTCGTGAACGTATCCACGCTGTCAAACTCGTCCAAGCCGTGTCCGACGAGATGCACTACGTCTTCCGCCTGCGCGTCGTCCATCTTTTGCGGAAAGGGATAGGACGCAAAATTCCGTGCCAAGCGTATGCGCGTGGAAATTACGATCGTTTCGATGAATTCGGGCGCGTGCGCCATACAAACTCCTCCTCTATCGAAGATTTGCTACGCATAGACGAGAGCTTGTCCGCGTATCCCTTCGCGTCTTCAAAATTATTTTCCGCTTTCAGCTTGGAAATGATCACTTCCAGCTCGTTGCATTGCCGCTCAAACCGCGCGAGCGCGACCGCCTGCGCACGAAATCCGTCCGCCATCAAACGCGCTCCGCCGTCCACGTTGTTATCGTACCCGTCCAAGGGGGGCGTTTTGCCGTCGTGCGCCTTTTCGCCCTGCATCTTCTTGATCATCGGCAAGATATTGGCGCTCATCATTTTATAGCAATTCGCACAGCCCACCAGCTTGCTCTTTTTTACTTCTGCCATCGACGTACCGCAATACGGGCAGGACGATAGCGCAAGATCGCCTTCCGATTCGTCCGCGCACAAAAACAAACGGTGATAGCAATCCAAACAGTAATATTCCACCTGCTTTTTCCCGTTTTTAATCTCTTCGTACGTTTTCACCGCTTGGTTTTTTCCGCAATGTCCGCAAGCCATATCTGCCGTCACGTTCCCCTTTTTCTACTCTTTTTTTATTCGTCAGCGAGTTCTCTTTCAGAATCTTCCGCGTTCGCCGCCTCGGCGAGCTCCGTCGCCTCGTTCACCGTCAAGCCCTTCCGTTTTCTGCGTTGCAAGGTCGTACGGAAGAACACCCACAGCACTTCGAGCACTTGCAAGGGTGCACCAAGCAAGAACACCGTCCAAAGCCCGTGATAATCCCAGCTCTTCTCAATGGAAATAAACCTGCCCGTCAAATAAAAACAGGTCAGCCCCGACCAAATCAGCAGTGTGACGGACACAAAGTTCAAAAGGCGGTATTTCCACGCGCATGCAAACACGATGAGCAAAATCGCATTGAGCGGCGCAACGAACACGAACGCCATCCACCAAGGCTCTTTCCCCGGCATCACGAGATGCAGCGCCACAAAAAGACAGGTCGCCACCAGCCAAATAATACCGCTAGAGAGCAACATAATCAGCGCTTCCAAGCCCTTCGTTCTTTGCTCTTTCACTGCGGTCTGCTCCGCCTTTTCGCCGACAAGATCGTTCAGACTCACCTTAAAGAGTTTCGCCAGCTGCAAGAGCGTATATACGTCGGGTACGCCGTTGCCCGATTCCCATTTGGAAACGGACTTGTCCGAATAGTTGATCTTTTCAGCGAGCTCCGCCTGCGTCATACCGCTCTGTTTGCGGTAAAACGCAATGTTTCCTGCTATTTTTTGATTGATTTCGCTAACATTTTCCATAATACTATAATACCACAGTTTTTGCATATTCGTCAAGTAGGTATGGGCAATTTCTCGGCTTTTTTCTTTCATTATTTATTCGGGAGCGCGTAAGAGCGCATACGCGAGCGTGTGAGAACGCGCTCGCGCAAAGAAAAAACGCCCCAAAACGGAAAACCTTCCGTTTTGGGGCGTGCCCGTATTTCTATTTCGTTCGATCAATATGCACGAGCGTACACGATCACGTGCGCCGATTTCTTGCCGCAGCAAGCGCAAACTTCCTTCGTTTCACCTTCCGCGTACACGCGCGCCGTCGCACCCGTCTTTTCCTTGATCATATCTTCGCAAGCGCGATCGCCGCACCAGCCTGCCTTTACAAACTTACCGCTTTCCACACCAGCCAAAATCCCGTCGATATCGTCCGCATACACGATGCGTTTGTCGCGGTGTTTTCTCGCCTTTTCCAACAATCCTTTTTGCACGGAATCAAGCAATGCTTTGATACCGTCTGCCGCGTTTTCGAGCGAAAGCTCCGTCTTTTCCAACGTATCACGGCGCGCACAGAGCATCTTACCAGCCTCGATATCGCGAGGGCCGAGTTCGATACGTACGGGGACGCCTTTCATTTCCCACTCGTTGAATTTCCAGCCGGGGCTGTTGTCCGTCGCGTCGAGCGTCACGCGGATCCCTGCCTTTTCCAGCTCTGCTTTCAGCTCTTCGCACTTCTCGATCACGCCGCCCTTTCTCGCCGCGATGGGGACAATTACACATTGAATCGGCGCTACCACGGGCGGCAACACCAGACCGCGTTCGTCGCCGTGCGTCATAATGATCGCGCCGATCAAACGGGTGGATACCCCCCAAGACGTGGTGTAAGCAGTCTGCAAAACGCCCTCGTTGCCAAGATATTTAATATCGAACGCCGTTGCGAAATTCTGCCCTAAATAGTGGGACGTACCTGCCTGCAAGCTCTTGCCGTCGTGCATCATCGCTTCCATTGTATAGGTCGCTACCGCGCCTGCGAATTTTTCCTTTTCCGTCTTTCTGCCCGTCAGCACGGGGATCGCCAGACAATTCTCCGCAAACTCCGTATAGATATCGAGCATCGCGAACGTTTCTTCTTCCGCCTCTGTCGCGCTCGCGTGCGCGGTATGCCCTTCTTGCCACAAAAATTCGCTGGTACGCAGGAAAGGACGCGTCGTCTTTTCCCAACGCATTACGTTGCACCATTGATTGACTTTCAAAGGCAGATCACGATAGGACTGCACCCACTTCGCCATCATCGTGCCGATAATCGTTTCGGACGTGGGACGGATTGCCAAAGGCTCGGCAAGCTCTTCGCCGCCTGCGTGCGTGACTACCGCCACCTCGGGCGCAAACCCCTCTACGTGTTCCGCCTCTTTCGTGAAATAGCTCATCGGAATAAGCAAGGGGAAGTATGCGTTTTCCACACCGCGCTTTCTAAAACGTGCGTTCATTTCGTTTTGAATATTTTCCCAAATCGCATAGCCGTACGGACGAATGACCATCGTGCCCTTTACAGGACCGTAATCCACGAGTTTCGTCTTTAACACGACGTCCGTGTACCATTGGGGAAAATCCCCGTCGATGTCGGCAATCTGCTCTACAAACTGATTCTCTTTCGCCATAAAATCTCTCCTTACAAAACAACGCGTTCTCGTCGCGCCGTCACACTTTTTATTATATCGTAATTCCGCTTATTTTTCAAGCGTTTTTTCATACTTTTTGTCAAGAAACAAAAAAATCCCTTGGAAATCCAAGGGAAATCTTGATTTATCCGTTTTTTATTGTGTTTCCGAGAATACAGACACGTCGTCCGTAGGCAGATCGTCCGTTGTCGGGATTTCGATCGCCTGCTGCACGACATTACCGTCGTCCGTCACAGTCCCTTCTCCCCCTGCCGTTTTCGCGTTCATCGCAACACGCTCACGGGGATAATTACGCATAATGACCTCGAAAACAAACATCGCCAAGCCCAGTCCAGCCAAGATCAGCGAGATCTGATCCGTCCAACGGGAAATGGTGATCACCGTCCGTTCTTCTAGCTCTAAATAGCGCAACGCTACTTCACCGAACAAAAAGCGGTAGGCAAACGTCGCTCCGCTCGCCAAAAAGATAAAGAACGCGAACACGCGGTAGTTCTTCATTCCCGACGCCTGCGTGCCTTCCATATCAAATTCTGCCGTACCCGTGGCGTGTTTTAAGAGCACGAGCAACGAAATTCCCGTGACAAACTGCAACAAAAGAGAGGCAAAACTGACCACGTTCTTTAAGAAGTGGTTAACCCACACGTCTTTTTTGAGCATCGCCTCGATGCACTCGTGAATGCGGCTGGTACGCAAAAAGAGATACGCCATCACAAATACACCGACGAGCTGTACAAGATTGCGGCAAAACGGCGCGATACGCCCCACCAAACGGCGACGTTCCACCATTTTCCCGTTCTCGTCCACGTCAAAATAGCTCGCCTTACCACCACGCAGACCGCAAGTGAAATGCACCGCCAGCCCCAGCTCGACCGTCACGTAAAAGAGCACGTTTGGCTTGCCGCTGCCGCTCAATACAAAAATCACAAAGTACACACTCAAAACGATAGCAAACATATCCGAAAATACTTTGCCCATACCCTGCATCGCGTTGACGTTGAGATTAAAGCCGTATTTTTTGTTCGCTTTGCGCTTGAACAGCCCCCCGATGCCCCATACTGCACGGCAGAACATCACAAAGAGCAAAATCAGCATCGCGATATACAGCAGCGCGAGCAAAAAGGGAATAATGTTGACCGCTGTACTCATTGATTTGAAAGACGAGAGCGTGAACTCCCGCCAAACAGCAGGCAGCCCCACCTTTACGTAATCGGATTTCATCATCGGAAAGCAGGCGGCAATCAGTAGCAAAAAAGAGGCGGCGAGATAGACCACGCCTACCCATTTTGCCCTACCACGGGTCTTAACTATTCGGTTTTTTAAGGTTGCGTTTTGTTGTGTCGGCAACCCCTTAATCTTGTATTTTTTCATACCCGTCCTTGTCCGTGGCTACCCTTAATAAACAAAACTTTTATATATTTTTGCCTGTAAACGTCTTTTTATACGCGTCAATACACTTGTTGATGATATCCATCGCCTCGTCACGATGGCAGATTTCTTTCACCGTCGTCTGCTTGTGTTCCAGCGATTTATACACTTCAAAGAAATGCATCATTTCCTCGAACACGTGTTTGGGTAATTCGTGAATATCGTAGTAATCGTTGTAGGTGGGATCGTCAAACGGAATGGCAATAATCTTTTCGTCCAGCGAACCGCCGTCGATCATTGTGATCACCCCGATCGGATAACACTTCACCAGCGTGCAGGGATAGATCGGCTCGTTGCAGAGCACGAGCACGTCCAAAGGATCGCCGTCATCCGCCAACGTTCTAGGAATAAATCCATAGTTCGCAGGATACACCGTAGACGTATACAGAACACGGTCGAGTTTCAACAGTCCCGTTTCCTTGTCCAGCTCGTATTTCGTCTTACATCCCTTAGGTATCTCGATAAATGCCTCAAAAGCCTTCGCGGTGATACGCTCGGGCGCAATGTCGTGCCAAATGTTCATATTTTATTTCCTCTCATTAAAAAACTCTTTCTGATATTTTAGCATATTTTTCTCCGTTTTGCAAGGTCTGAGCGCAATTTTTTTGCCGCATTTTTATTTTCTCTTTGGCAAAAGCGAAATTTTTTGCGCCGAAATCACGCAAAACAGCCATTGAACACGTACCGTCCCTCCACCTTTTGCATTTTGACGTAGTTTTTTCTGCGCGGTTATAATTTTTATAGCCGCGTGCTTTTAGAGAAAAAATAAAAAAGATTTTTCGTTTTTTACAGCAAAAATCTTTGACAAGCCCGAAAAAATATGATATAGTAGTATAGCTTTTTGAATAAGCGATGAATATTGAGCTATGCAGAAGTACCCAAGAGGCTCAAGGGGCTCCCCTGCTAAGGGAGTAGTATGGGAAAACCGTAGCGCGGGTTCGAATCCCGCCTTCTGCGCCAAAAAAGAGATGTCCTTTGGGACATCTCTTTTTTGGTGTATAGCCGAGCCGCTCGAAATTGTGAAGTGCCACGAGTTCGCGCGAGGAACGAACACAACGAGCCTTGGCTTTATTGACGGGATTTTTTGAGCGACGACGCTATGAGCCCTTGTGGCGAATAATCTCGTCTTCTGCCCACCCTCAGAGCCGTCTAAAATTTTTAATTTCATTAAAAAATCCCCCCAAACGCTTGACGGACGAGAGATTTTGTTCTATAATAAAACCGTTCAATAAATATTTTACCAAGAGGTGTAAACAATGAAAGTTATCATTACGGAAAACTACGACGAAATGAGCAAAAAAGCGGCGGAGATTATGATCGATCTCGTAAAAAAGAACCCCAACGCTATCCTTGGCTTGGCAACCGGTTCTAGCCCTATCGGTATGTATAAAGAAATGGCGAAAGACTGCGCAAACGGCGGCGCGTCCTATAAGAACGTGTCCACCGTTAACCTTGACGAATACGTAGGTCTTACCGCAGATCACGACCAGAGCTATGCATACTTTATGCGTACGAACCTATTCGATCATATCGATATCGATCAGAAAAATACCAACCTGCCCTGCGGTAGCGCACCCGACGCACAGAAAGAATGCGATCGCTATAACGCTCTGCTCGAAACGATGAAACAGGACGTTCAGGTGCTCGGCCTTGGCTCGAACGGGCATATCGGTTTTAACGAACCCAACACCCCTTTCGGCTCGGTCACCCACCTTGTTGATCTCACCGAAAACACCATCAAAGACAACTCCCGTCTGTTCAACTCCATCGACGAAGTTCCCCGTCAGGCGCTCTCGATGGGTATCAAAAATATTATGCAGGCAAAATCCGTCCTGATGGTTGTTTCGGGTAAGAACAAAGCACAAGCCGTTTACGGTATGGTAAAAGGCGAAGTGACCCCTGCGCTCCCTGCATCCGTTTTGCAGCTCCACCCCAACGTGACGATCATCTGCGACAAAGACGCGGCGAGCCTTCTCTAATTCTCGCCACTAATCGTCCTTTATCGGGCGACTGCGCGCTACGCGCATACGCATTTTCGCGCGCTACGCGCACACAATATATAATAAATTATCGACCGCGGCACTTCTTTGTGCCGCGGTTTTCACATATTTTTCACCAAAAAATACACATTATTAAGAAAATAGCAATTCGTTTTCCCGATAAATCGATTGATTTATTTTCCTTTTTGTGATACAATACAATAGCCGTATTGCGCTACGGTGTATTTTGGTGCAAAAAATTTAACGAGAGAAGATAGATCAGACAAACTTCATCTCAAGGAGGAATATTATGAAACTTTTCAAAAGACTTGCAGGCGCGTGCCTTGCGTTGACACTCTGCTGCGGTATGGCAGGTATGGCGGCTTGCGGTGACAAAGGCGGCAATAGTGGCAGCAGCAATAGTAGCAGCGGCAACCTCGCCCCGCAGGCAAAGGAAAACGCGTACAATTTCTTGGTGTACGAAGCAGACGGTGACGCGGCGGTAGGCTACAAAGTGCAGATGTGCACGACGGACGGCGACGCGATGTGCTATATGCCTTCGGCGGCAACGGACGCGAACGGCTACGCATACATCACGACGGGTGCGAGCTGCCCTGCTCCTGCCGTTTACGAGGTACACGTACTTCTGTATAACGAAACTTCGGGCTCGGATGAACCTGTAGAACTGTCCACCGTGGTTTACACCCCTGCGACGTTCAGCACCGAGTTCATCGAAATCACCCTTGCTTAACACCCCTCTTTTGGAGAAACTATTATGAAAATTTGGAAAAAATTATTAATGCTGTGTATGACGCTCGCACTCGGTTGCGGCGTGCTTGGCACGGCGGCGGCTTGCGGCGGCGATAGCGGCGATAACGGCGGCAACAGCTCGTCCGTGGAAAGCTCCACTCCCGAAAGCGAAAGCAGCGAAGAAAGCACAAGTAGCGAGGAAAGCAGCGAATCGCCCGAAACGAACGATTACGTATACCGCGTGACGGTAGAGAACGAAACGGGATTTGGTTTCCGCGGTCTTTCCGTCAGCCTGTACGACGGCGAAACGCTGATCGCGAGCAAAACGACCAATTCGCTGGGCAACGCGAACTTTACGACAGAAGACGTGGCAAGCGTCGGCACGTACTCCATTGTGATCGACGAATTGCCTGCTGGCTATGAATATCTCTACGGCGATCTGACGTACGAAACGGTGTCTATCGCCAACACGACGACGCTCATCCAGCTCACGCCCACGGGCGTCATCAACGAGAAAATGCCGCTCAATCACCGCTACACGTTCGGGAACGTAATGTACGATTTCACACTCACCCTTTCGGACGGCACGCAGTTTACCCTCTCGGAAGAGCTGCAAACGAAAGACGTCGTTTTGATCAACTTCTGGGCGACGTGGTGCAACCCTTGTAAGCAGGAATTCCCTGCGATGCACAACGCGGCAACGTTATACGAAGACGACGTGACCGTGCTCGCTTTGAGTACGTCCGACGGCAACCAAGCGGTGGAAAGTTTCAAAAATACCAACGGGTTTACCAAGTTCCGTATGGGCTCTGCGCCTTTGGATCTGATGAACGCGTTCTCGGTGAGCGGTATTCCCCACTCGATTATGGTCGATCGCTACGGCGTCGTATCTTTCGTGCACGTGGGCTCGATGACGGCAACGTCCGATTTCACGTCGCTGTTCGACAGATTTAACACCGAAGATTACAAATCGATCGTTCTCGGCACACCCGACGACACGGACATCCCAGATGTCCCCCCTGGCGGTGAGTTTGTTCCCCCTACGGAAGAAGTTTTGGTACAAATGCCCGCTCCTGACAAAATCGACGAAACGTTGGTGTCCGACGGCAACTTCTCTTTCCGTTTCCAAGAAAAGGGTGCGGAAGTTGGCTCGGATAACTATGACAGCTACACGTGGCCTTGGCTGGTGAGCGAAGACGGCGAATACCTGTACGCGCCCAACGCGAATTTCCACAACAGCTACGCAACGCTGTACGTCGATTTCACGGCGCAGGTAGGCGACGTGCTCTGCTTTGATTATCTGCTTGGTTCGGAA
The DNA here is from genome assembly GCA_017467265.1 of Clostridia bacterium. Lineage (GTDB taxonomy): Bacteria > Bacillota > Clostridia > Christensenellales > Borkfalkiaceae > Scatosoma. The sequence continues at coordinate 19,769 of JAFTSO010000032.1, read as the reverse complement.
GACGGGTGCGATATTCTCTACGTATCCATCGACGGCGTGCCCATCCACCAGCTCTCTGGTTATCACACGAAGGCTTGGCAGACGTGCTATGCATACGTATTCCAGGACGGCGAAGCTGGCGAACACGAAATGGCGCTGGTATTCCTGAAAGACAGCGACACGACCGCGTATGAAGATATCGTACAGATCGACAATCTCCGCATTGAAAATCTGACGGATATTGAAAACGACGCGAACGTGGACGCGAATATTTTCCGCTATGCGGCGAGCGGTTTGAACACCGCCGAAGACGCGAAAACGCAATACACGCGCTACATCACCCCCGTCTATAACGAAGACGACGGCTATTACCACGTGGGCGAAAAGAACGGCCCTATCCTGCTGGCAAATATGCTCCGCGCATCGCAATGGAGCAACAACAGCGTTTGGCTGCTGGCGTTCAACGATTACGTAGTCGATGAAGACGGCGCGAACTACCGTTCCGCGATCGAATATTACGCTTGGGAAGCGAACAACAGTATCCGTATGCTGGGCTACACCCCCGTCACGGAAGAGCTGCGTTTGCTCCTTGAAATCACGGTGGACGTGGTGACGGCTGACCAGAAATGGGACGGCGCAAACCACGCGAACGAGTGGTTGGAATGCTGTGTATATTACGACCATTACGGCGCAACCGCACCGATGGAAGATCCCCTGCGCGGCATCACGTTTGCAGGCGCGATCGAAATGCACGAAGGCGACAATCAGATCGAAGTGCTCTTTGAAATGGTACCCCGTGGGTTCAAATACAAGTTCACGCCGAGCAAGACGGGTGTGTACAAAGTATATTCGACGGGTACGTACGATACGATGGTATTCCTGACGAGCAAGACGATTTTCGACAGCTGTGCAATTCAGGACCGTTTGACGAATATGCCTTTCCTTGGCACGTACAACGACAAGCTGTTTATGGAAACGATCATCGGCGACAACGGCGAAGAAACGGTAGATTACAACTTCGAATTCTATTACACGTTCGAAGAGGGCGAAACGTATTATATGCTGTTTACGACGTACGATAACAAAGCGGCAACGTACAACGTGACGATCGAGTACGAAGGCGAAACGTACAAATATTTGCAATATGCGTCGTCGAACCTGTACAGCGCAAACGAGAACACGGGTGCGGAATACCTGCCCGACGCAGTTGATTATTACTACTCCGACCCTGCAAACGGCGGCGACGGATATTATCACGAAAGCAAGACGCACAGCATCCTTTATCTGGACGTCAACCGTCCCACCTTCTTCAATCAAAACTATTCGCTCTACGACATCTGCCGCAGCGCGATCCAGAACAATATCCCTGTGGAAGAGCGCGCATTCTACGTGGACGGCGTGGACTACACAACGGCATTGATGGCGTATTGTCAAGAGGGTATGTTCAACGACGAAATGCAAGGGTTTGTTCCCGTCACGCAAGAACTGATGACACTGCTCCAAACAATCACGATGAAACGGTATGAGGGTATTGAAAAATCGTGGCTGATGATGTGTTATTACTACGTGACACTCGGCGTATAAAGGCACTCGGTACTCTGATAAACACCCCACTTCCGCGTGATATTTTCACGCGGAAGTGTACTTAACAGCACATAATCAAGGAGAAATATGATGGCAAAATTCAAAAAGACGGCAGCGCTGCTCTCGGCGCTCCTGCTGTGCAGCTCGTTGCTCGTTTCGGTTGCTTGCAACAAAGGCGGCGGCAACAATGGCACCACCAGCTCTTCGCAAGAAAGTAGCGTTTCGGAAGAAAACAGCTCTTCGGACGTTTCGGAAGAACCGCAGCCCGAACCCTCCGTTTTCGCTCTCGAAAACCATACGTGGACGGGTTGGGAAACGGTGACGGCGGCAACGTGTACCACCGACGGCGAAGAAAAGCTCGTCTGCACGGACGAAGGCTGCGGCAAAATAAAAACGCGCACGATCAAAGCAGGCCACCTCTACGGCGAGTGGACGGGTGATTTGAGTGGGCTGTGCACGAAAGACGCTCAGCTCACGCGTACCTGCGGCACTTGCGGCGGCACGGAATCACAGACGGTTGCGATGCGCGGCCACGCATACGATAACGGTGTTTGTAAAATCTGCGATGAGCCTTTCACGTTCCCTCAGCTACAACAAAACCCCTCGTACGTGGACGCTTGGGACACGTCTATCCGCGGCGTTGGCGAGGCGTTTGACCGTAAACATTTGAATATAAACACCTATTACACAATGGAAGTTCCCCCCGTTAATCCCGACATGGGCAACGACGGCGTATGGATTTCCGTCCCTGCGGACGGTCCGGGGCAATACGCTCTGCTCACCATAGGCGGCACGAACGGCGTGACGATCGAGCGTTTCGACGCCAATGATTTCTATATCCCCGGCAACGAATACGGCTATCTCGGCTATGCCGCGACGGAGCACGAAAACGGCGAAAGCTATTCGATTGTGAGCTGTAGCGAACTGCATTATAACGAAGTTTGGCGCGCGACGTGGCGTTTTTCCACAGAAACCGCAACAACGGTAAAATTTGTAATCGTGAAAATAGCGCCGCCCGAGTGGATTCCCGAATATCTTCATGAATCCCCTATCCCCAAACAAATCAAAAACGTGACGGCAAGCAACGCCCCCGACGGCTACACCGCCGTCCCCGTCGATTATAACGATTCGTATTATTTTGACGAGTGGAACGAAGTCTATCGCCGCGGCACGAAAAACAACCCGGGCGAAGTCATCTACGTTGCCATTAGCAAGGCGGCAGAACGTCTGTTCGGCGAAAAATCCTTTTCGAATATTCAAGAAGACGGAAACAATTTGAGTCTTTCCAATGGAACGGACGAAAGAGGCAATTATTTAATTCGCGACTATCACGCGTTCCTACTCGACGAAGAATCGGCTAACGGCAATGCGTACGAAAATTTCGTGAACGCAGATGGTATGTACCACGCGACCAAGGAATTGCAGGAATTTCTCCATCTCTACACGCAGAAAAACCGCCCTATCGATATTCCCGTAAACGTATGGGACAACGAAACGGAGCGTGCGAAAAAGGCTTGGCTTGCGCCCTGCTATTACTACCGCGAACTCACGCCCGGCACGGAAGACAACCCCAACGTGATCGACAAGCTCGGTGATTTTGAGGCGAGCCCTGCGGCGTTTGATATGACGTATTTTACCATCAATCTGCAAGACGACTCGGGCGCACCCGTGTTCTATCTCACGCTCTCTTGCGAAGATTCCAACGCACGTATCAATATCAACGGCAAAACGTACAGTGGTCCGTTCTCTGTAAAATTTGAAGTGAACACGACGAAAAACACCACTTTCTTCGTAGCGTCCAAGGACGGTACGGCAGACACCTTTACCTTGACGCTTTCTGCGGCAGGCGAAGGCTCGTACAACGCACCGATTACCATTGAAGAACTTGGCGAAACGTCGCTGACGCCCACCCCCTTCTTGGGGTTGGACGGCACGATCGGGTATGACGGCTATTATCAATACGTCGTGACGGAAGCGTGCACGCTGACGTTGACGACCGCGACGGACGCATACCTGCTCTTTGGCGAACAAGCGCTGACGGACGGTAGCGCAACGGTCGTGATCACGGAAGATATGTTGGGCGAGAACGGCTATGCTCTGTCCATCTACGTATCCGCGGAAAGCGGTGATCCTATCGCTGTGACGATCGCAAAAAACTAAACTATCCGCAAAAGAAAACACCGAAACGGTATTGCCGTTTCGGTGTTTTTATTACACGCTTTTATTTCGCTTTTTTCTTTTTATCGTTCGCCGTGCTCACCGCGCTAACCACGATCGCCGCACCCAGCGCCGCCGCCGATACCGCCAAGAACGTCACGCCCAAGGCGTTTTCCTTCCACCAGTTCTTTTGCTCTGTCACGTCCCCGTCAGGCTTTTGTCCGGGCGAAGTCGTTCCCGAGTCTTCGGGGATTAACGGTTTTACGTCGCTCTCTAATTGCTCGTAGGAAATTTTGCCCGTATGCAACGCCACGATTTCCCCGTTCGTATCGATCACCACGGTCGAGGGCCAAGCCCCCGTAAACCCGTACGCCGCATACACGTTCATTTCTTGCTCGTTGTAATATCCGAACGTGAACGCGAAATTTTCCCAACCTGCCGCCTCGGCGTTGTTGTTCAACCATTTCGCCGTATTTTCATACGTCAAAACGATCATCTCCACGTCATCGGCATAATCAGCCTGAAACTGGCTAAAATGGGGCAATTCTTCCTTGCAAGGCCCGCACCACGTCGCCCAGAAATTGACAACCACGACTTTGTCCTGCTTGCTTAACACGAAATCTTCGCCGCCCTCTTGGAACACTCCGTCCACGACCTTTAAGGTCTTTACGGTGAAGTCGGGGGCTTGGCTGCCCACCGCGATTTCGCTCTTCATATCCTTTTCGACAAAGTTAAAATAGATCAGCGCACCGCCGAGCGCCACCCCTGCCAACGAACCTGCCACGATCTTCAAAATCTTATTTCTGTTCATCGTGCACCTCCTCGCTTTGTTGCGCGGTCACGATAGGCTGTTCACCGTCCGCCATCGTTTCCTGCGAAGGTGCAGGTTTGAGCATCGCCGTGATGGGTTTTAACTCGCTCTGCGCAGGCGCGTCCTCGTCGTTGCCGCGCACGAACAGTTTCGAGCCCTTCCACGAAATCGCCTTGGAAGGGCAGACGGAGATACACTCGCCGCATTGAATACACTCGTGGTCGCCCACCTTTTTGGTGTCCATTTTGCACACTCCGATACACAGTCCGCAATCGGTGCATTTGTTTTTATCAAGTTTCACGCCCAAAAGCGCGATTTTGCAGAAGAAACCGTACAGCGCGCCCAAGGGGCAAAGGAAACGGCAGAAAATACGGAACACGAAAATGCTGCCTACCACAATGAGCACGAGCAAAATAAATTTCCACGTAAACAGCGGACCAAGGATAGAGAGCAAGCCTTCGTTCGCCTTGTTCGAAAGCAAACCGATCCCCCCCTCGAACGTACCTGCCGGACATATGTATTCGCAGAACCCAGGTGCAAAATACACCAAGGGCACGACGATCACCAGCGCGATCAAGAGCACGTATTTGAAATAGGACAGCACACGGGTTGCTCTGCTCTTCTTTAACTTCGGGGTTTTGATCTTGTACAGGAGCTCCTGTCCCAAGCCCACGGGACAAAGGAACCCACACACCGTTCTTCCCAACATCAAACCGAACAAGACGATAATACCGAGCACGTACGTCGGTGCGCGCGTACCACTCTCCGAGAGCGCGTTTTGGAGCGCGCCCAAAGGACACGAGCCTACCGCACCGGGGCAGGAATAGCAATTAAGCCCGGGTACGCAGGCATTCTTCGACGCGCCTTTATAAATCTGACCGCTGGCAAACCCTTTCAGGTTTGCATTGTAGAGCAAAGCGGCGTATATTTGGATCAACCGCCGTTTTGTCGGCAGGTGATTGACTATCCATTTTTTGATTTTTCCGAAAAATTTCTTCATACGTTTTTAACCCAAGCCGATGCATTGCGTACAGATATTAATCGCCTTCTTTAAGACGTCTGCCATACCGCCGTTGCAAATCCCCGTGATCACAAAGACAATCCCGACGATCGCCACCGCTCCACGGATATACCAAACGAGTTTTCCCGAACGAGTTTTCGTCGCCTTTTCTTCCTTTACGGCCAGCACTTTTTTGCCCTGTTTCGCGTTTTCCGCGATTTCGGATTTCATCCGTTCTTCCTTTTTCTTTGCAAGGTAATCGTTAAAGATCACCGCCGCCACAACGAGCATCATCGCGCCACCGCACCACACGAGCACGCGCAACAACCGATCCGCCGCGCCGTTGTGTCCCACGAAAATCGCTTCGCTCAGTACAGGTGAATAGCTCTTGTCGAAAAGATAAACCAAACTGACGATCGCCGCCACGCACGCAAACCCGATCGTCGCCCAGCCGAGAACCAAGCCCACCGTGTCCGCGGTGGTGCTTTGTACCGACGTAGCGTCTTTGGGCAAACGTTTTTTCAAACGTGCAATCCGTTGACCGCTCTCAAAATACGGCTTGACCTTTTCTTTCTCATCGGGATATACGTACCCGAGCACGATATTGACAACGAGCGCGAGCCCCCAGAAAAAGACGGGCACAGCAATCTGTTTGAAATGCTCGGAGATGCGCGCAACGGTGAACGCACCGTGCTCTGCCGAGCGGAAGATCGACCAAACCTGCACGATAAAGAGCAGCCCGACGACCACCGTCAGCACCGAAAAACACACGGCATACACCGATTTTAACAGACGTTTTCTGTTTTCTTGCATAATTTCCTGCCTTTTGTCGCCCGTAAAAACACAGACGGGCGCACTATCACATCTTATAACATTATAACGCCTGACCGCCCGTTTGTCAAGTAATCTCTTTTTATTTTCGCTATTTTATATCTTAAGAGCGTGTTTTTCACACGCATTTCCGCCGCACATATGCGCATACGTACACGCACGAGCGCACATTCTTGCACGCGCGCCCGTCCACTTTTGTGAAAAACAGATAAAAAAATAAAAAACGTCCCCGTTTTTTCTTGTTATTTTTTACGTTATATTGTATAATAAAAACAGTATGCAGTATAGGGGGTAGTATGCCTTACGCGGAACGCTGCGCGCGGTATAACTCTTACGTCCCTATCATCATTTCGCAAATCTTATTTACGGAGTTTTTTATGAAAAAACACTTAATCACCTTATTACTGTCCCTTTCGTTTGCCTTTACGCTGGCAGGCGCGGTTGCTTGCGGCGACAAGGGCGACAAGGGCGGCAACAGCAGCTCGGAAAACAGCTCTGTCAGCACCCCGAACGAGAGCGAAAGCAACTCGGAAAACACCGAGAGTGAAAGCAGCTCGGAGAACACGGAGAGCGAAAGTAGCTCGGAGAGCGAAGATCCCAACGCAGAGCCTTGCACCGTCACCTTTGAAAACGGCGAAGGATATTCCTTTAAGGCGAACGTAGAAAACGGCGGCACGATTCTGTCGGGCAAAACGCTCACCTTCACGGTAGAAGTCGGCGGTTTATACACGGGCGAACCCTTGGTGTATATCAACGACGAACCCACCTCCCCTGCCTCCGACGGCACGTATTACGTCAAAGTGACGGAAAATCTGAACGTGCGCCTGACGGGCGTTAGAAAAGATTCGTCTATGATGCAGGGTACGGGTACGAGCGAAAACCCCTTCGTCGTCACCAAGCCCGTTGACCTTTTGTATATCGCACAACAGGTCAACAGCGGCAACCGCACCTATCAGACGGCGTCCTACGTCGTTGCCAACGATATCGATTGTAAGGGCGCGGAGCTGGAAGTCATCGGCAACGATCCCGACAACAACAAGTATTTCAGCGGCTGTTTCGTATCCGACTACGATCCCAACACGGGCGCGAGCTACCGCCACTCCATCTCGAACTTCACGATTAACACCGAAGGTACGAATTACGTCGGTCTGTTCGGCGCGGTGTTCGCGGATTTGAGCGTGACGAGCAGCGGCTTGTTCTACGGCGTGACTTTGGAAAATTTTGAAATCAACGCAAATATGTACACGTCCAACGCCGAATCGCAGACGATCGCGTGCGGCTCGTTGGTAGGCTACGGCGTGGGTACGACAATGTATCTTTGCGAAGCGTCCAACGGCGAAATCAACGTATCGGGCGACTCTGGGTATTTCTCCTTTGTCGGCGGCTTGATCGGCTATCAGCAAGGGTATTACTTTGCAGAATACGGCGAATCGGCAGCGTCTGAAATTTCGTATGCAAAAGTGGACGTCGATATCAATATTTTGAGCGGTCTTGTCCTGTCGGCAGGCGGTATCTCGGGCTATTTGGGTACGAACTACCCCTTCGGCGCGGTAGCGTCCATTCACAACTCCTATGCAACGGGCGACGTTTCGGGCGCAATCCGTTCGGGCGGCATCGCGGGCGCACTCGGTCAGTACACGTCGGTGAGCAACTGCTACGCGACGGGCTTGATCACCGCGAACAGCAATCAACATAACAACAACCCCTTGTGGCAGGGTTCGGAATACTGTATTGCAAGCGCAGGCGGCATCGTCGGCTTTGCGGAGAACGACTCCATCGTGCACGATTGCTATTTCGGCGGCGAAGCGGAAGCGACTGCGATCACGAACGACGAAGTGTCAATCGCAGGCGAGAACCGTCCCAACCGTCAATTTGCGTTCGCGTCGTATAGCGTGGGCAACGGCTACGACGGCGGCTACATTTCCGTAGATTCCAAAAAATACGTAGAGATCAACAACCTTGCGCCTACCGATCTGGATATTGCAGACGAGAACTGCTGGAAGAACGCCCTTTCGTGGCAGGCGTACGACTGGGTATTCGCAGCGAACGAATATCCCGAGCTCAACTACGAAGCAACGTCCGAACAGGTGACCTTGTCTATGACCTTAAAATACGTCACCCCTCGTGGCCTCGCGGTGTCTATCGACGGACAAAACTCCATTTCGCACACTTTCTTTAACAACACCGTGGAATCGGCAAGTTTCTACGTGCCTATGGGCAATTTCTTCGCGACGGGCGCACTCGATTTCTACTACACGGCGGACAACGGGTATCTTTCCTACGGCTATTTCTTCGATGCGGAATGCACCCAGCCCGTTCCCTATGCGTATATGCCTGCAAAGAACATCACGCTGTACGTGGCGTTCGCAGACCCTACCCCCCTTGTCGGCGAATATTATTACCAAGCGGAAAACGGCAGAATCGTTATCCTTGATTTCAAAGCGGACGGTACGGTGGTGTACACCGACGGCTACGGCACGCTGAAAACGACGTACTCTTTCGACGGTGAAAACGTCTTTGTGGACGGTGCGCGTTTGGCAAGATACTACCTTGGCGACGTGGTCGTAGACGATACGGCTACCGACGTGTTCCAAGACGCAAACTTCGATCTGTACCGCTACTATTATTATAACTTCGCAGGGAAATTGACGGAAGAGGGCGTAACCCTTTACGACGGGGTATATTTCACCGCTGACGCGCCTTTGTTTGCAAGCAACGACCGCATTGAAAGCACGGAAGAATATATCGATCCTATCGTCGGTACGTGGATTATATCGGCAGCAGTCAACGCAAAACTTACGTTCCATGCAGACGGGACGTGGTCGATGGCTTTGAACGGCGAGACCTTTGGCAACGGCGCGTACGTAAAAACAGACGACGTATATACATTGACGACGGACGGTTCTTCTACCCCGTTCGCACAGACCACGTTTGAAGACGGCTTGTTGGCGTTCACGAATACTGATTTTAACGAAACGTATTATTACAGCCGCGAAGAGGGCTATATCGGCACATGGAAAGGCGATAACTTCACCCTTACCCTTAACGGTATCGGCGTTGACCATACGGGCACGGCACTTTTGACCTACGAAGACGAATCCACGCTCGATCTCGTGTACGAAAAATCGGAAACGAACGGTTATATCGCGATTTATCTTCCCGAAAATAACCAAAAAGGCGATTTGTTCGGCTACTTCTATTACGCTCAGCATTCAAAAACGCTCTCCGCTGTTCTCTCCGATACGGCGGCGGCAACGGGCTTTACCGCTTGCACGCTGTACGTTCTCGACGATTGCTACGGCGAGTGGATTACCGTGTCCGAAGATTTCGGCAACGCAGAATTTATCTTCAACGGTATGGGCTTGTACGGCAATGGTAGAGTGGATATTATCAAGGACGGCGTATCCACCACCGTCAACTATATTCTCGGTGAAACGGGCACGTTCAACTACGATGGCAAAGAATGGAATATGTCGCTCGACTTTATCCACAGACGTATCTATATCGAAGAAAACACGATGCTGGAAAGAAAGGACGTATTCGCGAACGTGGATTACGTGGATACCAACGGCAACCGCTACGCCTTCGACGGCAAGGGCAACCTTTCCGTAGGCGGCAAGTTCACCGTAAACGGCTCGACGGAATACTTCTATAAAAACAACGGCGAAACTTATGACGTGTACAGCGATTTAAGCGCAAGCGCAATCGGCTCGATCGCGTTTGTGGACAACTACGTTTCGCTCACGATCGATAGCAACGAAAACAAACTCTTCATCGCAAATGATCTGATGGGCGAGTGGGCAATCAGCGGCGAATTTGCGCTCTTCACCGTCGGCCCTACGGACACGAACGGCGTGATCAAGGGCAACTACCGCGGACACGACGTAGAGATCACCTATCTCGATACGGACTTCCTGACGTTCAGCTTTGCGGAAACGAGCGGTCTGCCTATGACCTACTACGTATTCGTAATGGACGACGAATTTACGGGCGGCAAGATCCTCGTGCTTTCCGAATACACCAACTTGCTCGGCGATTATATCGTATGTTCGCGTGCAAACGAAATGTTCGGTACGTGGACGAGCAACGACGGCAGAGCCACCATTAAGTTTGACGGCGTGAGCAGCGGCTATCAGAACGGTATCGCCGTGCTCTCCAAAAAGCTGGCAGGCGACACCTATTTCTACTACACAATCAAAGACGACGGCATCTTGATGTGGTCGCAAGATCTTCTGCAAGGCAGAACGAGATACTACCGCATCGATATGGCGGATCTCGAACAGAACCCCGACGCGATCAACGACAGCGACGCTTACGTAAAAGACGGCAAAGCCTTCCTCCGCACCGAAGTGGACGGTCTGTGCCTGACCCGTGCAAAAGATACGGTGACGGGTGCGACGTACGTATTTGACGGCGGCTGTATCAACGATACCAACGGCGGTATTTGGGACGGCGACGTAAAAATTTACGAATACACCTTCATCACCTACAACGCAGACAACACGGCAACGCTGACCGTCGTCAACGTCGCTACGGGCAAGACGTACGAAGCTACGCTTAACTACAAAGATCAGCAGAACATCATGTTCACACTCGGAGATGAAATCGTAAATCCGTAAGCGCTCAAACGCAAAGCTATGGCTTACGCTTCCCGATTTTGTAATATCAACGGCAAACGCCGCTCGAATAAATTCGAGCGGCGTTTCTTTTACCTATTTTTAGGACGATATTAACACAGGCGAGTATTTATCCGATGATTATCCACGCGCGTTTTTAGGGCGTTTTTGCGGCGTTTTAAGACAAACAACCATCCACCACCCTTCTTCACTTTTACTTCTTACTTTTTACTTTTTATAAGTACACTCCACTATAGGTTTTTCTATATAAAAATCACCGCCCGACGGGTATGCCGTCAGGCGGTCTTTGTCTTTTGTACCGATTATACGTTTCGGTGAACGCCGAACGTTAATCTTCTTTCTTTTTCAGGAGTACCGCAGCACATACAGCCAGCGCCACAACGCCGCAAGCCATACCGCTAATCACGCCGCCGCAGCCTTTCTTGCCACTTGCCGTGCCCGTCGCATTAGACGACGAGGAGCTCGAACTCGATACGCTTTCCGACGAAACTTCGCTATCACTTTCTTCGCTCTCTACTTCGCTTTCTTCCGAAGAATCTACGGGCGGCTCAGGTTTCACTTCCGCCGTCACCGTCACGGGGATTCTCGTCTTTTTGCCCTCGTAGGAAACTTCGATATACTTGCTGTACTTGTTCAGCGCGCCCGTCACCAACGTCACGTTTTCGCCATACACCGTCTCCGTCGAATAATCGTCGTAAACGACCATAATCACCAAACCTGTCGTATCGAACGTTTCGCCTACCAAATATTCGCTCTTATGTGCGGAGTTATCCGCGAGTTTGATTTCGCTTACGCTTACTTTCACGCCAAATTTCGCTTTCACGTCGCGCAGCGCCGTTTCTACGTCGAGCAATTTCTTTTCGTGCGCCTCGGTGATAAACGGTTTCTGCGTTTCGTTCTTCATTGCATTGTTGTACAGCAAACGGGTATTCTTAACCGTTTCCGAGAACGCCTCAACAATCGCTTTGTTTTCCTCGTTTACTTCCCAATTCATCCAGTTTTCAATCACGTGTACGCCGTACATACCGTCAATCGTCTTCACGCAAAGACGCGTATTGTCTTCCATCAAAGGATCCATCACGTTCTTCGTGCCGAAATACAGCTGGTAAACGTGGTTATCATACCCTTTACCGTTCGACGGATAGTTCATCGTCAGGGGACTGGGTTCTTTTACGAACTGCGAATAGTTGTAAAGATAGGTTTCAAAGTTCGCGTAATAATATCCGCGGTAAGGCATATCTGCGCCGTTTGCGAGGGCGGTTTGAATTTCTTCGCGCCATACCGCTTCCAACGCAGGCGCTTGAATACTTTCAAACGTGAATTCCATAATGCCGCTCATAAAGAACGCCGCGTCGCCAATCGTGTTAATGCTGTACGGCAATACCACTTTTTCGAGCGCATTGTCGTTGAGGTCGTAGAACGCATACGAATCCACGCGCACCGTTTCTTCCAAAATCGAATACGCCTTGCTTTCGTTCACTCTCGCCGCAGGATAGAACATAATTTCATACGTGCCAACCGCTTTATCCACGTAGCGATACAACACGTTGTCGTGCCCCTGAGGAATAAAGAACGTGTCGTTGTCCTCTGCCACCGTTACCGTTTTAAGGAATTTTGCCGAACCGAACGCACCTGCGCCAAGCTTTTTAAGAGTTGCAGGGATTTCAACCTCGAACATGCTGTTATTCAAGAACGCGTGCGCGCCGATTTCTTCGACTACGGGCATTTCTACCGACGAGTAATTGCCTGCTCCGCCTGCGCTACTATCCTGCGTTGCAAACGCAAAATCGCCGATATATTTCGCGCTCGTAAGCGTAAGCGTGCGAACCAAGCTGTTATAGAACGCTTGTCTGCCAAAGCTTACTACGTTTTCGAGATTGATTTCATGCAAGCTGCTCGTCCCTTCAAACGCAAAATCTTCGATGACCGTTACGCTTTCGGGCAAGGTTATATTTCGCAAATTCCTTGCGTTATAGAACGCACCCATTTCAATCGCGGTAATATAATTATCGCTGAATCCTACCGTTTCAATTTGCGTACCCGCAAAGGTATATCTACCCACGGTCGTCGCGTTGAAACCAAACTCAACTGTCTTTATAGCGGAACCGCGGAAGGTATAATAGCCCATTTCTTGAATACTGCCAAAAGCAAGGGTTTCCAACGACGTACAGTTCGCAAACACCATATTGCCCATTGTGACAACACTGCTTATGTTCACGACCTTCAAGTTTGCACAAGCGTTAAATACTTCGTTGCCAAGTTCTTGAACGCCATAGCTATTAAAGGTAGTAATCGCGCTTTCCGCAAACGCCTTGTCGCCTACGTATCCAACCGAATTAGGCAACTTGATTTCGTTGCATTTTACGCCTAAGAACGTACCTTCTTCAATGCGCTCTATCGTTGCGCCGTTAAAATCAATATTCGTCAACGCCGCGCGCATAAACGCGTATTTACCGATAGTGTGTACGTCTTCGTGCAGGATAACGGAACTCAACTTCGAGTTCGCAAAGGCGTACGGCGCAATTTCCGTCACCGTTTCAGGAACGGCATACTCACCCGTTAACGAGTCGTTCACGAACAATATCTTCGTCTTCCCCGCATTATAAATAACACCGTATTCTTCGACGTACTTCGTCGAATCCGCCGCCACTGAAACCGTTTTGCCTACGAAGGGCGCACCGCTAATCTGCATATTTTCAAAATCGATGCCATCACCTATCACGACGGACGTGATATTTGAGCCACTAAATACGTTGCCGCCAAGATATTGCAAACCACGTATCGCCGAAAAATCCAATGTCGTAAGCGGCGTGTTGGCAAACGCTCTGTCACCGATCGTACGGATAATTTCGTTGCCGAAATCAACTGTAAACTTACCAGTTGCCGTGCCGCAGTTTTCAAACGCGCTCGCACCGATGTCAAAGCGCAGCGTTTCGCCTTCGGGCGAACGGAATACCACGCCCGACAAATTCGTGCAGTTCGCAAACGCGTTCGTGCCGATCTTCGGCGTATTGAGCGTGAGCGTACCCGTCAAGCCCGTACAACCGTTAAACATATTCGCGCCGATCGCCGTGAATTTACTCGTCTTAATCTCCGTCAAATTCGTACAATACGCAAACACGTTATTGCCGCTCATATGCAAGCCGCTAAGATCCGCACTCTGGATCGCCGTACCGGCAAACGCACCGTCGTGCATCGTACCGATGCTAGGCATTTCTACTACTTCTGCAAGCTTTGAGCAGTCGGCAAACGCATAATGCGCCACCGTCACCGTTTTAACGTTGGTCAAGTCGATCTTTCTCAAATTCGAACAGCCGTAGAACGCATATTCGTAAATCATCGACAACTTCGCCCAATCAATATCGGGGTTGACGATATTGCCGTCCTTGTCAACGCGATGATCTTTGGACACGAAATACACTTCTTCCAGCGCCGTACAGTTCTGGAAAGCATATTCGTGAATATCGATCACCGACGCAGGAATTACAATCGAACGGATATTGTTATTATCCTTGAACGCGTCTTCCGCGATATACCAAATATTCATATCGCTGGGGATCACGACGTCGCCGCCCACCCCGTTGTATTTCGTAAGCGTATAGTTGCTCACGGTGAATTCGTTTTGCACTTTCAAAGTGACGGACGAGCCGTACACCGTGTTTTCCCACTCGCCAGCGTCGTTCTTTCTCTGCAAGGACGCCGAGATGATTGCCGTACCTTTGGTCAGCGTTGCCACTTCGCCCGTGCTCTCGTCCACCGTTGCAACACGGGGATTGCTCGATTTCCAGACGAAACGGATATTGCTCCAATTCTTCGTGTACGGATAATACCAAGGATCTGTCTCGATCGTCAGCGCAAAGTTTTTGCCTGCATTGACGGGCACAACCCCTTCCGCTTTCACCAACGCATCCACGTCCGTCTTGATCGGACCAAACGACACCGTCGGTGCGCTGGGATAGCTGGACGATACCGTAGCGCTGACCGTCACGTTGATCTTCTGCGTGCCGTTTCTGCCGTTATCCACGGTAATCACCGCCGTACCTTCTCGCAACCCTACGATCTCACCGTTTTTCACTCTCGCTACCGTCGGACGGTTAGAGCTCCAATTAAAGTTGGAAAGGTCTGCGTTGCCTTGATAGGAGCTAGCAAAGTTCAGCGAAACCTTGTGCGTTTCATAGATATCGAGCGAAATATTATCTTCGCCTGCTGCGAGCGTAAATTCGCCTGCCTCGGGCAAGACGTCCGCCTTTGCCGCCGCCACGTTCAGTTCGTACAAGCAAGAGTTGACTGCGTAGTCGTCCACTTGAATATACATCGGCGTCGTGCCGTTTTCAAAATAGTCCTTATAAATATCGGTGATTTCGATGGATACCGTCGTCGTACCGTTGCGGATTGCCTTTCTCACGGGCGTGGGATATTCGGTTGCGAGCTGCAACAAAATGTTGTTCACGCCGTCCACCGTTTCCGATTTCGGATAGCAAAGCATTACCGCCTGCGGATAGTGGTTGTCATACACGTCCACGTCAAGGTAGATACGCTGCTTTTCCTTCGTACCGTCTTTATAATTATAATAACGAATACGCGCGTCTTCCAAAATCGGCGCTTCGTAGTCCACCGTAAACGTGAACTCGTAGCGATCGTCTTCCTTCGCTACCTGCCCTTCTTCGGGGTAGTCCTGGAAGAACTCAAATTCCATCTTGTATTTGCCGTTGCTCACCAAACCGTACTGTTCGGGAGAAAGCTCGATTTCCACGTTGGCAGGAACGCCTTGTCCGCCACCCGAATACGCCTTTCCGATACGATACAGTTCTTTTTGCGCAATAATCACTTCACCCGTTTCGACGTTGGACAGATTATAACGCACCAAGCGCGCGTTTTTGAGCAACCCTGCATACACCGCCTTGATCGCCGTGGACGTCATATAATCGTCCAGCTCCGTCGTGTAATCGTTGTTGTCGTTATAACGGGATACCGAGCAATGCTCTTCGTCCACGTACATAGGATCGTCGTCTTCGGGGAGCAGATATACGTAGCCGCCCATCGGCAGGATATATGTTTCGTTGTAATAGGAGTTGTACGGGAGCGTTTCCCAAACGCTGGCACGAATCTTGTCTTCGTCCTTAATCGACGCGTCCTGTGCGTCCTTCGCCACTTCAAACGCCGAGTAATCGAGCATAGGTGCCTGCGACCAGTCACCGTAGAACCCAAGGAACGGGATCGCCAGATCGCATTGTCCGTCGTCCGTCGCGTTCAGTTTCAAGAACCCTTCGACGTACATACCGTTTACAAAACTGTCTTCGATATACTGCTTATCATCCACGCCCAGCGTCATACGCACGGTGAGCGTTCTCGTTTGCCCAGCAGCTACTTCTACTTTGCCGTCGGCAAGCGGAGTGCCGTCCACCGTCCATACCGTCTGCGTTTGGTTCAAAAGATGTGCCTGTTCGGCTACCGCCAGACCGTCGCTCGCCAACGTTTCCGTCATTACGATATGCTCGGTGTTGAACGTGAGTTTGCTATCGCCAAAGTTCGTCACTTTGAACGTCAGCGTGTATTCGCCCGTCTTTTCCTTATCGTCGCCAAGCTCGATCTTCGGGCGGTAATCGTTAAGCACCTGTCCTTCGCCGTTCTTAAACTCCGTCCAAAGATATGCGCCCGTATGGCTGATAACGTTTTCGAGTTTTGCAACGCCTGCACCTTGCTTACGGGGGGAGTACGGCAAGCCGTCCTGATCGTACACCGTACCCGCGGTGCTCATCGTCAGCTGCATCGCAAGACGGTTGACCTTTACGTAGTCGATTTTGCCGTCCGTCGTCACGAGATCGACGTGATCGTTCTTAATATAACTTCTCACCAACGCCATAAAGCCTGCCATATTCGGCGTAGCCATAGACGTACCGCTCTGTTCGCCGTAGCCGCCGGGAACAGCGGACGTGATTTCACCGCCGTGCGCTGTGATTTCGGGCTTTAATTTCAAATCGTGCGTAGGTCCCCAAGACGAGAATTCACTCATAAACGGACCTGCCGCATATTCTTCGCTAAGCTCAATCGTGCCCACACGTCCTACCGCGCCTGCAACGAGCGCGTTTCCTGCGTTCATCGTCACGGATACGGACGGGATCGGATTTTCGATTTCGCCGAGGTTCATACGGATAACGCCTGCAACGTTATTATACACGATAACGCCTGCCGCACCCATACTCATCGCCACTTCCACTTTTTCTTGGAACGTCGTGTCACCACGCTTGACGAGTGCGATACGGTTATAATTCGTGTCGCCGTTTTTGAAGAGTTTTTTAATCGTCGAAGTGTAGTCCGCCGCGTGGCCTACGCCGGGCACGACTACGTATTCGAACGTGTTTTTGTTGTATAATTTATGAAGATCGCCGCAGAAATCGAAAGGATTGCTATCTATATCGCGCGATTCTTCGTAGAATACGTACGATTCGTTGTCGCTGCCCTTATTTGCGATCATATAGTCCGCTTTTTGACCGTTGATACTTGCAACGGAGAGTGCGCCTGCAAACGTCGAAGGCGAGCCTACCGTACCCGAATCGGGGTTGCTTGCCAAGTTCGTACCGAACACGCCGCCGTAACCTGCGCTGTAATCGTTGCTCGCCGCGCAGATCAGGCTGATGCCCGATTTTTCGATGCGCGTATATACCGCGTTGAGCATTTCACCCTCATCGTCGCCGTCGTTCGTCGTCGTAAAGCCGCAGGACGTACCCAAGGACATATTGATAACGTCTACGCCGAGCGTCACGCAGTCTTCCAGTGCCGCTACGATGTCTTCCGCTACCGCACCGCCCAAATCGGGATCATCAAGATCGTCCGTGAACACTTTACAGATAACGAGCTGCGTATCGGGCACAACACCCTTGAACGTTTCGTAGATGGAATTGCCGTCTTTGTCCGTATAGCCCGACGTATCGTAGCCGCCGATAATACCGGCAACGTGCGTACCGTGGTTGGAATACGAGGGATATACGTCGGGATCGTCGTCCGCGTAGTCGTACGCAAACGGTACTTTTTCGCTGACGTACACTTCGTTGACGTTGAGCGAGCCCGAGCGTTTTTCCGCCTCAAGCTCCACTTTACCATTGAGTTTATCCTGCACGTATTGCTGCGACCAAGCCACTTCCACGCTATCGCTTTCAAAGCGCTGGAACGCGTTGTGGGTGTAGTCCAAGCCCGTATCGAGCACAGCCACTACCGTGCCTGCACCATACTCCGCCGCATATTCGGACGAATCGTAAATACCCGTCTTGTACACGTCCGTTTCGTTGGCGACGACGCTCGAACCCGTCGCGTAATTTGTCACCGTCTTCGGCTCGGCATACGCCGTCGTGATTACCGCGCTCTTGACGCCCGACATCTCCTTGATGTCCTTGACGTATTTGGTATCTACCTCAATCGCCACCGCATTGATAACCGTGTCGTAATTTCTTTCCAGCATATAGGGAATTCCCTTTTTGGAAAGGGCGCGCAAAAATGCCGACTGTTCGTTCGCCAAGTCAATCGCCGCCATTTCGCCAGCAAAGGACTGCACATACTCGTCCACGGGCTCACCGTCGGCAAGATCCGCCAAGGGTTTCCCCGAAAGCGTGACCATTACCGTACGCGTTTCGTATTTCGGCGCGAGATCTTCCGTGCGCAAAACGCTGTCGTTGAAATTCTCTTCCACGATTTTGGACGTGTCAAACTTCCCCGTCACGTTTTTGAGTTTCGCGTCGGAATTCGTCGTAGTCGTCGCTGCGCTCGCCAGCGTATCGTCTTTGGCGAGTTTCAGCCCATATTCCACCGCCAGCGTGGACACCATCATCAAGGACAACGCCGCGCAAGCAAACCGCTTAAATGATTTTTTCATATAGCCTCCTGCTTTTCAGCTCTTTGTTTCTCGTTTACAATAAGAGGTCGCGTGCGCGAAGAACTCTCTTCGTGTTCACGAAAGAAACCTTTCGCGTGCACAATGACCCTATTTTTCCAGTCTATACTATTTTATACTGAAACGCAAGATTTGTCAAGGTTTTTTGTATTGTGATAGAAATCGCTTTGTGTTTTTTTGTGAAATTTTTGTGACAAGCGGAATTTTTGTCAAAAAACGGAAAACAGTCGCGGATTTTAAGCGAAGAAAAATAAAAAAATAGGCATAAAAAGGTTTGACTTTTCAAAGTGTATCTGTTATAATGGTTGCGTTTATCGGGCGACCGAGAAAACGTACGAGGCGTAGCGCAGCTGGTAGCGCGCAGCGTTCGGGACGCTGAGGTCGTGGGTTCGATCCCCGTCGCCTCGACCAAAAACCGTGGAACACCTTTTGGTGTACCACGGTTTTTTGTTGTCGAACGACGGTTGCAAGAAGCCACGTGGTATCGTAGGTTCGCGTGACGAGCGTCCGAAAAAGACGGCTTATCTCTTCCCTTTTCTTGTCGGCGCGAGGAAACTCTGCCCTTTGGGCAGATCCCCGTCGTCTCGACCAAAAACCCGTGAAAATCAAACGATTTTCACGGGTTTTTTATTGCTTATTTTTACTGATTTTTTCAATTCCCCTTTTCTTTGTTTACGGTAGAACATCGTATCCACACTTCTTGTAAACATTCACAGCTCTCTCATTCTCAACCTCAACCTCTACACGAAATAACGAATTAGGATATTTATGTTCAATGAAATTAAGGAAATGGCTTCCGATTCCCAAACCGCGATACTCATCTTTTATGTATATATCTTCAATCCAAATACAAGCTTTTCCAAATTCTGTCGAGAAACTTTTTGC
>JAFTSO010000031.1 GCA_017467265.1 Clostridia bacterium | reverse complement strand
TAGAATTGGTAATGAATGAGCAAAATACTCTTGAGTTGCCGCCCAAGGGGTCACATAGAAATATTTCTTGATTATATTGGAATAATTTTCAAAAAGTTTCGCAAAATACTATGGAACTACTTGACTAATGTCCCCTGCCGCGGCACATACCATTTTGACGCATTTGCGTGAAACGGGGCAGGACGTATCCGATTACGACCTGATTTTGACGGGGGATTTGGGTGCGCTTGGCAGCCGCATTTTGAAAGATCTGACGTGGGAAAAGGGGGTGGATATTCAGTCCAACCACGTCGATTGCGGCGAGATCGTCTATAACGTGTTGGAAGACGAATTCCAAGGTGGGAGCGGTGCAGGATGCAGCGCGATCGTGTTCAATTCGTATATTTATCAAAAGCTCCGTAAAAAGGAGATCAATCGTGTGTTGTTTGCGGCGACGGGTGCGCTCCTTTCCACTGTGTCGAGCGGTCAGGGAGAGAGTATTCCTTGCATCTGCCACGCCGTCAGCATTGAAAACGTACAAGACAAGAAATAGGCAATGGAGAAAGCATTTTGAAGAGCGTTTGGAATAAGACGCGCCGACTGTTTGGACAGTCGGCGTTTTTTTGTTTTGCAAGGGAGAAAAAAGTACAATTTACAATAAAAAAAATCGTTTTTAGTATTTACTTTTCGTGTTAGATATGTTATACTATACAAAAATTGTGCGGTTATGCAAATATATAAGTGGCGAAGAAGGAGTATTTATGAAAAAGATTGTTATTTTGGGTTGTGAAAATTCGCATGCCAATTCGTTTTTAGGGTTTATCCGCGACGACAAGCGTTTTGCGGACGTGGAAGTGCTCGGCGTTTACAGCGACGAAAAAGAGGCGATGGAACGGGTGGCGACACAGTTCAACGTGCCCACGATGGAAAACTACGACAGCGCGGTGGGTAAGGTCGACGGCGTAGTGATCACCGCCCGTCACGGTGACAACCATTATAAGTATGCCGCACCGTACATTTCGTCGGGCGTGCCGATGTTCATTGACAAACCGATTACGGTATCCGAGGGCGACGCGCTCGCGCTCGCTAGAGCGTTGAAGGAGAATAACGTAGCTGTGACGGGCGGTTCGTCCTGTCGTCACGACAAGATGGTGCTCGAACTAAAAGCGGATGCGGAAAATGCGGTTGACGGCGATACGGTCGGTGGGTTCGTAGCTTGTCCGCTCAATTCCAAGATGGGCTACGGCGGTTTTTATTTCTATTCGCAGCACCTTGTCGAGGTGGTCAGTGATATTTTCGGTCGCTACCCCAAATCGGTCAAGGCGTACGTGTCGGGTGAGAACGTGAACGTGGTATTCCGCTATGAAAACTACGACGTGAACGGTTTGTTCGTGGAAGGCGGCTATAATTGCTATTATGCGCTCCGCACGGCAAAGGATAAATCAAAGGGCGGCGCAATCACCATCAATTTGGATATTTTTATGGCGGAGTGGGAAGCGTTCTACAATCTGTTAAACGGTGGCAAGGGCGATCTCTCGTACGAAGATTTCATCGCGCCTGTGTTCGTTTTGAACGCGATTGAGCGTTCAATGCAGAGCGGCAACGAAGAAACGGTGGGTAAAATTTCGTTATAATAGGCGGATAGCCATCAAACAAAACAAAAAAGAGGTGGGGGACGTCCCACGATGAAGGAGAAAATTATGCAATATAAGACGATGGGCGTAATGCTGGATATGTCCAGAAATGCCGTAATGAAGGTTTCGCAGTTGAAAAAATATATCGATTACCTTTCTGCGATGGGTTTTAACGCGTTGGAACTTTATACGGAAGACACGTTCAAAATCGAGGGTGAACCGTATTTTGGGTATCTTCGCGGCGGCTATACGGCCGCGGAAATCAAGGAGCTCGACGCATATGCGGCGAGCAAAGGCATTGAATTGATCCCCTGTATTCAGACGTTGGCGCACTTTACCAACACCAAAAAATTGCCGCATTACTGGGATTTGTTCGACTGCGACGACATTTTGCTTATCGGCGAACCCAAGGTCTATGAATTTTTGGAAAAAATCTTCAAAACGCTCGCCGACAACTTCACTTCGCGCAAGGTGAATATCGGTATGGACGAAGCGCACAACGTCGGGCTTGGTAGATATTTGGAGAGAAACGGCTATCGCGACCGTTCGGAAATTTTGGTGGAGCATCTGAATAAAGTGGTGGAGATCGCTGAAAAGTACGGATTTAAGTGCCATATGTGGAGCGATATGTTCTTCCGCTTGATCAGCGGCGGCAATTATACTCCCGAAGGTTTGAAAGACGTACACGTATCCCCCGAAGTGGCGGCGAAAGTCCCCGAAAGCGTAGCGCTTGCTTACTGGGATTACTATTCCACGGATAAGGATAAATACGATTTGATGTTCGAAAAGCACAAGGAATTTAACCGTGACGTTTGGTTTGCAGGCGGCGCGTGGATTTGGCAGGGCTTTGCGCCTCTTGGCGATTTCTCGTTAAGAAGTATGCGTCCCGCGATGGAGAGCGTGCGTGAAAAGGGCATTGAAAACGTGATTTTTACCGTTTGGGGGGACAACGGCAAAGACTGCTCGTCGTTTGCAATTTTGCCCACGCTGTACGTGATCCGTCAGTTTGCGGACGGCAATTACGATATGGACAAAATCAAGGCGGATATGAAGGCGAAATTCGGCTGGAATTACGACGAGTGGCTCGATCTCGACCTGCCCAACGTGATACGCGTAAACGGCAAAAAGGACGAGCTGTGGAATTGCGTATGCAAGACGATGGCTTTTACCGATCCGTTCCTGGGTATGCGTGACGCGGACTATGCGGCGATCGACCGTATCCCGTATGACGAATGCGGCAAAAAAATCTCTTCGCATGCAAAGAACGCTGGCGACTTTAGCTATATTTTCGATACGCTCGGCAAGTTCTGTGCATATATGGAATACAAAGCGGACATCGGTATCCGCGTGCGTGCGGCGTACAAAGCAGGCGACAAAGCGGCGATGAAAGTGCTCGTGAAAGATTTTGGCAAAGCGATCAAGGCGCTCGACGTGTTCGCGGCGGCGCAAAAAGATTTGTGGATGCACGAAAACAAAGCGTTCGGCTGGGAAGTGCAGGAAGTACGTATCGGCGGTATTCGCGCCCGTTTGAATACTTGTAAAGACCGTTTGCAGGCATATTTGAGCGGTAAGCTCGATTGCATTGAAGAGCTGGAGGAGGACGTGTTGCCGAACGAGGACAGAAACGGATTTATGTACCATATGTATAGCGAAACGTTTGGTCCGTCCAATTTGTAATCACACGCTATAATTGCAAGAAAGATAATAATAAAAACGAGAGACCGCGCGGCAGAGCCGTGCGGTTTTTGCGCTTGAAAGGCGCGAACGCGTTTTATAGGTCAAAATGTTTGTATTTTTTCCGTTTTTTTGTATAAAAAGAAGTAAAAAATGCTATTGACAGAACGGGGAATATGGTGTATAATTATGACAATATTAAAATAGGAGAGTATGCTATGCAAATGACGTTTCGTTGGTACGGTGAAGGCAATGACCGTATCAGTTTGCAAGACATCAAACAAATCCCCGGCGTAAAGGGTATTGTGTGGGCTTTACACGATAAAATGCCGGGCGAAATTTGGGAAGAACACGAGATCGCGGCGGTAAAAGCGCAATGCGACAAGTACGGCTTTAATATCGACGTGGTCGAATCGGTAAACGTGCACGACGATATCAAGATCGGTCTGCCTACGCGCGATCAATATATCGCGAATTACATACAGACGATTCGCAATCTCGCGAAATTCGGCGTAAAAGTTATCTGCTATAACTTTATGCCCATTTTCGACTGGACGAGAAGTAATCTTTTCCACGAAGTCGGCGACGGTTCTACCGCGCTGTTCTATGAAAAGGGTATGATTCAGGACGATTATAACGCGATGGCGAAATACATCTTGGATTTCACCGAAAAATACAATATGTCTTTCCCCGGTTGGGAGCCCGAACGTATGGCAAAGCTCGATCAGCTGTTCAAGGCGTACGAGGGCGTCGATCACGAAAAACTGTGGGCGAATTTGAAATATTTCTTGGAAGCGCTTATGCCTGTCTGCGAAGAAACGGGTATCAAGATGGCGATCCATATGGACGATCCACCTTGGGATATTTTCGGTCTGCCTAGATTGCTGGTGGACGAGCCGAGTATCGACAGATTTTTGAAGATGGTCGATCACCCTTGCAACTGCTTGACGCTCTGCTCGGGCAGCTTGAACGCAAACCCCGAAAACAACGTGGCGGCGATCGTGAGAAAACATTGCGACCGTATCGCGTTCGCGCATATCCGCAACGTAAAACATTTTGAGAACGGGGATTTCTCGGAAGCGAGCCATCGCGATTGTGACGGCGACACGGGCATTATCGAAATCGTGAAGGCGTATCACGACTGCGGCTTTGACGGGTATATCCGCCCCGACCACGGTAGACACCTTTGGGGTGAAAAGGCAGGTACGGTGCGCCCTGGCTACGGTCTGTACGATCGCGCTTTGGGTATTATGTATATGCTCGGCATTTGGGATATGCTGGATAGGCTGGAAGGAAAAAACTAAAAATTAATGAAAGAATATTTGATTGCAATGGATATAGAAGGGGTGCATGGTGTATGCGCTCTGCCGTATAACGAATCGCCGATTTATGCGTTGCCTCGTACTTCGGACGAGTACAAACAAGCGGTGGTGAATGCGACGAAGGAAGTGAATGCGGTCGTGGACGAGCTGTTTGCTTGCGGAGCGGAACAGGTGTACGTATGGGACAATCACGGCGGTGGCGGCAATCTCGATTTTGCAAAAATCGATCCGCGTGCAAAGCAGCTGGTTGTAGATGCTAAAAAGCCGCGTATGGAATTTTTGAGCCGTTATCATTTTGACGGTATTTTGTATATCGGGTATCACACCCGTGCAGGTACTCCGCGCGGCATACTTTCACATACGTATAACAGCATTGAGATTCAGTATTATAAAATCAACGGCAAGCAGGTGGGCGAATTTGACATCGACAGCTGGATTGCTGCGTGCTACGGCGTGCCCGCGATTTTCGCGGCAAGCGACGACGTTTGCGTGGGGCAGATTTTAGAACATAGCCCCGAAACGGTGACGGCAATCACGAAATACGGCGTTGCGCGTAGAAAGGCGATCTTCCGCGATGAGGACGAAGTGCTCGCCGAAATTCGCGCAGGT
Source organism: Clostridia bacterium (assembly GCA_017467265.1). Lineage (GTDB taxonomy): Bacteria > Bacillota > Clostridia > Christensenellales > Borkfalkiaceae > Scatosoma. The sequence continues at coordinate 14,196 of JAFTSO010000031.1, read as the reverse complement.
GTGCGAGAGTCGGTAAATAAAAAAATCAATCCCGTTCCGCTCACGTTCCCTTGCGAATTTGAGATTCGCTATACGAAACAGGAGATGGCGGAGTGGTTTTTAGAATCACTCGGCGAAAAACTTCCGCTCCGTTTCGGCGAAGACGCAAATACGCTGTGCGCGACGTTCCATACGTTGGACGACCTGCACGTATTTAGATAAAAAATAAAATTAGGAGAAAAGAATATGAACGTACCTTTTAACGTAAATTTGGAAAACAAAGTGGTAGCCGTCACGGGCGCAGGCGGCATTATTTGCAGCGAATTTGCCAAGGCTTTGGCGGCGTGCGGCGCAAAGGTTGCCCTGCTCGATATCAACTATGACGCGGCGGCGAAAGTGGCGGCGGAGATCGGCGAAAACGCGATCGCAATCCGTTGCAACTGTCTGGATAAGCAGAGCATTATCGAGGCGAAAAATTCTATCAACGAGAGCTTTGGCGCGGTGAATTTCTTGATTAACGGCGCAGGCGGCAACAACCCTCGTGCTTCCACGGACAACGAAACGATGACGCCTGATTTGGAAGGTGTGAAAGATTTCTTTGCACTGGAAGAAAGCGGCTTGAAATTCGTGTTCGATCTCAACATCACGTCGGCGTTCTTGGTCACGCAGGTGTTTGCACCCGATATGATCAAAACGGGAGGCAATATCATCAATATTTCGTCGATGAACGCGTATCGTCCTTTGACGAAGATCCCTGCATACTCGGCTGCCAAAGCTGGTATTTCCAACTTTACGCAATGGCTTGCAGTGCATTTTGCGCCCTGCAATATCCGTTGCAATGCGATCGCGCCCGGATTCTTTGTCACCAACCAAAACCGCAGCTTGCTCTTCAACGAAGACGGCACGCCTACCCCCAGAACGGGCAAGATTTTGGCGGCTACGCCGATGAAGAAATTCGGTGAGATCTCCGATCTGATCGGCTGTCTGCTGTGGCTGGCGGACGACAATGCCAGCGGCTTTGTCACGGGTACGGTTATCCCTGTGGACGGCGGTTTCTCGGCATACGGCGGCGTTTAATTTTTTGAAAGTTTTACCCGTTGTTCCCCAGCAGGAACAACGGGTAATTACTATATAGGGCAAGGAGCGAATATGAAAAAATATATCATCGGGATTGATTTAGGCGGTATGGGCGCAAAGGGCGCGGTGTTTTCCTACGACGGCGAAATTTTGCATCAAGACAAAGTAAAGACGTGCAAAGCGGACGGCTTTGACGATACGGTGCGGATGCTGGGGCGGTTTGCCAAGGATTTGGCACAGGCTGCAAAGATCGATTACAAGGACGTTGTTGCAATCGGTATGGGTGCGCCCGGCGTTGTGGATAGTACACGCGGTATCGTTTTGCGTTGGAGTAATTTCGAGTGGGAAAACGTGCCTTTGGCGCAGCGCCTTTCGGAAGAAACTGACAAGCCCGTGTATATTGCCAACGACGCGAATACGGCGGCACTCGGCGAAGCGAAATTCGGCTCTACTTCGCAATATCACAGCAGCATTTTGCTCACGATCGGTACGGGTGTGGGCGGCGGTATGGTCTTTGACGGAAAGCTAATCGAAGGGTATCGTAGCGCAGGTGCAGAGTTGGGACATATCACGATTAGACAGGGCGGCTTGCCCTGTGCGTGCGGACGTCGCGGCTGTTATGAGCGCTATGCGTCCACGACGGCACTGATCCGTCAGACGCGCCTTGCGATGGCGGAAAATTTGGACAGTTTGCTGTGGGACGAGGCGAACGGTAAAATGGAAAACGTGAACGGCAAAACGGCGTTTGCCGCGGCAAAACGTGGGGATCAGACGGCGCAAAAGGTTATCGATCAGTTCGTTGGGTATCTCTCAGAAGGGATTGCCGACTTGGTCAATATTTTACGTCCCGAAGCGATCGTTTTGGGTGGCGGCATCGTGGGCGAGGGCGAAGCGTTGTTCGAGCCGCTCCGCAAAGCGGTGGACGAGAGAACGTATATTGCGATGGATATTGTGCCGTTGAAGATCGTAGGGGCAAAGCTGGGCAATTTGGCTGGCGCGTACGGCGCATATGCACTTGCAAGAGAACGCATACAAAGCGAAAGACGATAAAAAACAGCATAAAAACGATACAAAAGAGCAATGGGATAGTCTTGCAAAGGCGAGATATTTATGGTATACTAATTGCGTGATATATATTATCACGCAAAGAAAGATAGGGATAATAGGCTAATGAAAAAGAACGTATACATTGAAAATTGGCGTTTGGCTTGGTTGCCCAACGCGCAGGTAATCGGCGAAAACGTGTGTCTGAAAACGCCTGCGGACGTGCAAAAGGGCTGCTATCAAACGATCACGGCGAGCGTGCCTGGGAACTTCGAGCTGGATTTTATGCGCGAAGGTTTGATGGACGATATTTATTTTGGCGATAACTCTGTAAAGGCGCAAAAGAACGAGAATTTGCACCTGTATTATTTTGCCGAATTTACTTATACGGGGCAGGACGGCTTTGATGCGCAGCTCTGCTTTGAAGGGGTGGACACGGCGGCAGAGATCTATCTCGACGGCGAAAATATCGGCTTTGTCGAAAATATGTTCTGTGCGCACAGATTTTCGTTAAAGGACGTTGCCAACGGCAAGCATACGCTCTTGGTGCATATTTTGCCCGCTGCGATTTACGCACGGCAATTCGATTTGCCTGCGATGTGTTATGGATTAAAATACAATCACGATACTTTGCAGGTGCGCAAATCGATGTCGATGTTTGGCTGGGATATTATGCCCCGTATCGTGTCAGGGGGGCTTTGGAAACCCGTTTCGGTCGAATACCTGCCAAAATCGCGCATCGTGAATCCGTTTACGTACGTCAAAGAGTTGAACAACGAACAGGACGTTTGGGTGGAAACGAGTTTTAAGATTGAAACGGACGAAGAATATATGTTCGATTTCTCCGTGGAATTGACGGGGCGCTGTAAGGACAGTACGTTCAGCAAAAAATACGTGCCGTACACGTCGAACGTGCGTATGCAATTCAGTGTGGAAAATCCCTATCTCTGGTGGCCGAAAAATTACGGCGAACCGAATTTGTACGACGTGGAGATCGTGCTCTATTATAAGGGTGTGGAGGTCGATCGCGTGCAATACCGCACGGGGTTGCGCCACGTTTGGCTGCGGCGTACTTCCCGTTCGGGTACGGACGGAGATTTTTGCTTTATCGTGAACGGAAAACGGACGTTTGTTTTGGGGACGAACTGGGTTCCCACCGACGCGTTCCCGTCCCGTCACGACGAATACACGCTCCGCGCGATCCAGCTGGTGGACGATATCGGCTGCAATATGATCCGTTGTTGGGGGGGCAACGCCTATCCCGGCGACGTGTTGTACGATTACTGCGATGAGCATGGTATTATGATCTGGCAAGATTTTGCGCTCGCGTGCGGTCATTATCCCGACGACAAGCGCCTTTGCGATTTGGTGCGCGAAGAAGTCAAGCAAGTGGCAATCCGCTATCGCAATCACACGTCGCTCACCCTTTGGGCAGGGGATAACGAGTGTGATTCGTTCGTTTCCAATTACTGGAAAGATCACAGCGACGAGCATCAACCGTCGTCCTATCTCAACCCGAATTTTAACGTGTTGACGCGCGACGTGATTTTGCGAGAGCTTCGCAACCACGACGCAACGCGCCCGTATTTGCCCAGCTCGCCGTATATCGACGAAATCGTATATCAATACGGTATGCCTGCGGAAGACCATTTGTGGGGACCGCGAGATTATTTCAAGGGGGATTATTACGGCACGGCGCAGGCGCATTTTGCGTCGGAAATCGGCTATCACGGCTGTCCGTCCCCCCGCTCTTTGGAAAAATATATTTCGACGGAGCAGATGCCGAAGAACTCCATTTACGATATTTGCGAGCAGCCCGACTGGCTGGTACACGCGGCAGGGATGGAAACGTGCGTAGAAGAAAACCCGTATGCCTATCGTTTGCCGTTGATGATTAGCCAAGTGGAACGGCTGTTCGGCACGGCAAGCGCGGACATCGGCGAATATGCGCGCCAGAGCCAAGTTTCGCAAGCGGAAGCGGTGAAATTTTTCATTGAGTATTTCCGCACGACGAAAGGTAGGAGAACGGGGCTTTTGTGGTGGAATATCATAGACGGTTGGCCGCAGATTTCGGACGCGGTCGTGGACTGGTACGGCGTGAAAAAGATTGCGTACGGATATATCAAGCGTTCGCAAGCCCCTCTTTGCATAATGTGTGCAGAGCCGAAAAACGGCATTTTGCCCCTGATAGTCAGCAACGATACGCAGGAGAATAAGAGTGGAGAATATACCGTAGAAAACGTAGTCACAGGCGCAAAAGTAGCGAGCGGAACGTTTGAAATTGCGGCGAACGGCTTGGCGCATATTGCGGATTTGCCCGAACAAAAAGATGGATTCTATCTCATCCGTTGGACGGACGGAAGGACGGAAGGCGTAAACCATTTCGTTTGCAATATCGGCGATGGTTGGACTTGGGAACGGTATGTTGACTGTATGAAAAAAGTCGGTTTTTACGACGAATTTGAAGGGTTTTAAGAGCAATGAAACGGAAAGGTAGGCAAACAGCGATTATGCTCGCGGTGGCGACGGCGTGGTGCGTTCTGGCGGTGGGGTGCAATAAAGAGAGCGCTCCGCCTGCACAAACTCCGTCTGCGCCCACGCAGGGGATTGTGTACGAGCTCTCCGCGGATGGGACGTATGCAAAGGTGATCGATTACACGGGCACGGAAACGGACGTGCGGATTGCGGCGACGTATGAGAACGTACCCGTTGTGCGCATTGAAGATTCGGCATTTTACGGTCAGCGCGAAATGACGAGTGTGGTGATCCCCGACAGTGTGACGGAGATCGGCGATTCGGCGTTTTATAATTGCAGTGCGTTGAAAAACATAGTTTTGCCCGATTCGTTAGAAACGGTGGGATATAGCGTGTTTGGCGGCTGCGAGGTGGTGGCGGAGATAACGTTGCCCTTTGCCGGCGAGAGCGCTGACGGCACGGGGAATACGCATTTTGGGTATTTGTTCGGGGCGAATAGCTATGAAGAGAACGTGGATTTTGTACCGCAGACGTTGCGGACAGTGACGATTACTGCGACGAAATCAATTCCCGACTGGGCGTTTTTCGAGTGCAGAAATGTGACGAAGGTCATTTTGCCCGATGATTTAGAAAGTATCGGTGTTTCCGCGTTTCGTATGTGCGATCAGCTGCCGAGCGTATTTATTCCCGAGAGTGTGACGACGATCGGAAAGTATGCGTTTGCGTACTGTTATAGTATTACGATCTATTGCGAAGTGGAGAGCAAGCCTATCGACTGGGATGTTTCTTGGAATTACGATTTTCCCGTCGTCTGGGGGTATGCAGGCGAATAACAGCAAAGAAAACTGTATAAAAGGCGATAAAGAGCCGCCGCGCTGTGTGTAGCGCGGCGGCTTGCGTTTTGTTCCATATTTTGCGTGCATAATCATCCTGCCGCGCATCCCCGCCCGATACGTGTATAAAACACCAACGATTTTCGCAAAATAACCGCAAAGGGGTGCGATGTATGTTTGAACCGTATTTGGGTGTTTTATGGCAGTTTTTGAAGGCGTTTGCGGTGGGCGGCGGTATTTGTCTGATCGCGCAGATCGTTATCAATTATACCGATTTGACGGCAGGGAAAATTTTGGTAATGTTTATGCTGACGGGGCTGGTGTTGCAGGGCTTGGGTGTGTATCAATATTTGGTCGATTTTGCAGGCGCAGGGGCTACCGTGCCCATTTCGGGGTTTGGGTATCTGCTCGCCAGCGGCGCGATCAAAGGCGCGCAAAAAGGTTTAATCGGCGCGTTGACGGGGTCGCTTTCCGCCGCCAGCGCAGGGATTTCCGCCGCCGTCATTTTTTCCTTTTTGATGGCGATGATATTCCGATCCAAGAGCAAGAAAAATTAAGGGGATAGGTCGGGTTTGTTTCCGAAAATATCCGATTGTAGATAGGTGTCGGGCACCGTCCCCACAATGACGTATTCGCCGACGAGAATTTGCGTTGTCACCGCAAAATTTTTCGTTTTGGACGGCATTACGATACTGATGTCTGCAATGACGTTGAGATAGATAGAGTGTTTCGTTTGGTTGATGCCCACGCTTTCAAACGTCGACGAAAAGGCGCAGGACACGCTGCTGACGGGGATAATCCGAAAATGGATACTCGGCCCTAACCCGGCGAACGCCTCGATGCCCGTCAGTGCACCGAGCGGCACGGGAATCCCGTTTAGACTCAGATTTTTCAGGTTTGATTGCGAAATTGACGCGGTGTCGCGAGCGATTTTGTTGATTTTTAACGGGTTCGCCTCGAACGCCACAATGTCGCCCTGTTCGTTACGCGTGATCTTCACCAAATCTTCGTATCGCATTTCGTCGCTTAACGTATAATACACGGCGTCGTTCACGGCGACGGTGGTGCTGGCGCGCATTGTTGCTTCGCTAATCGCAATGAGCACGCGCGTGACGTTCCGCTGAAAGTATAAAAACAGCGCAAGAGCGAGCAGAACAACGAACAAGACAAACCCTAAAAGACGGCGTTTGCTAAACAGCTTGCGCTTTCTTTTTTTGCGTTTTTTGGGTGCGTATTCAGGCAGGGCGTAGGCGTGGCGGCTCACGTACGCAGCAGCCGATCAATCTCGGCAAGGATATGCTCCGTCCCGTTTTTCTCCACGTGTTCTTGCAACCGTAGAGCAAGTTCTTTGTCGGCGAACGCCGACCGAAGTTCGGTCACGAGCCTATCGAGCGCGTCTTGCGGCAGGACGCGGCACAGCCCTTTTTTGCGGAAATATTCGGCGTTTTCGATCTGATCACCGCGCGAAGCGCGCGCAAGGGGCACGAGCACGGCAGGCTTTTGCAGGGCGACGATCTCGAACAGCGCGCCTGCTCCTGCACGCGATAAAATAAGGTCGGCACAGGCGTACGCCCCACCCATATCCGCGATGAACTCTTCTTGGCGGTACTTTTTGACGTTGCTTTGCACGCGGTTGCCCTTGCCGCAAATGTGTAAAACGGTACAGAATTTCGTCAGCTCTTGCAGGTGTGAACGGACGGCGTTATTGATTGCCGTACTGCCGCTGCCACCGCCGAGTACGAGCAATACTTTTTCGTTGGGCGAAATCCCGTATTCTTTCCGCGCGCGTTCGCGGTCGGCGGTGAACAGGGCACGGCGCAGGGGCGCGCCCACGTATTTTCCGTTTTGGAAACGTTCCGCCGTTTCGGGGAAGGACGTCAGAACAAGATGGCATTTTTTCGCTGCCAAGCGGTTGGCAAGCCCTGCGGAAAGATCGCTCTCGTGTGTAAGGCAGGGGATACGCAGCCTGCGTGCGGCGTACACGACGGGCAGGGATACGTAGCCACCTTTGGAAAATACGAGATCGGGCTGTAAGAGTTTTAAGCCCGTTTCCGCCTGTTTTACGGCGCGAAAAAGCGCGAAAGGGATTTTTGCGTTTTTCCACCAAGCAGCAACGCCGCCCTTTCTCACGAGTTTTGGACAGCTGATCTCGTAATAGGGGATTTTATGCGTGGCAAGCAGCGTTTTTTCGATACCGTCCGTGCCCATATAGCATACGTCCAGCTTGCCTTTGGCAAGAATTTCGTCAATTATTGCAAGGTTGGGGATCACGTGCCCTGCGCTGCCGCCCCCCGTAAAGAGAATTTTTTTCATAACGTACCGCCTTATCGTCGTTCAATATTATTATAGACGGTGGCGTTTTTGAATATTCCAAAGAAGGGGGTAAAAAAACCGACGGCAGACACCGTCGGCGTATTTTTTGTATAGGGAATTTAGCGATACAACGCACACACCTTTTCGGCGTGTGCAGCCACGCGTTCGCACAGTTCTTTGGGTGCGACGACCTTGATGCCAGCGCCAAGGCTGACGATTTTTTGCACCAGCGTTTCGTCGTCGGGCAGCGTGACTTCCGCCTGCCATTTCCCGTTTTTGCGCTGCATATGTTCTACGCCCAGCCAGTCCTGCGCGTCGGCGAACGCCCGTTCGTCGATTGCAAATACCGCCGTCACCGTCCGTTCGCTCGTCCAGTAGTTCAAGGGAATATCTTCGCGCGCAAAGGGGCGTTTGACGAACGTTTCGTCCGTTTTACTCGCGGCGAAAATTCTGCCCAAACGGAACAGACGAAAAGCGCGCTGTTTGTGACAGAACGCGAACACGTACCACACGTTTTGCTTAAAAACGAGCACGTGCGGCTCGATTTTTCTTTGCGTTTTTTCGCCTATACGGGAGTGGTATTCCACGTCCAAAACGGTATGATCGCGGAGCGCCTCTTCGACAAGCCGCATCTTATCCGAAAAGGTGTGCGTGTCCCCCCAAGTGCCGCCGTCCACCAAGATGTTGCCAAGTTCGCCCGAGAGCGTGACGTCGCGCATTTCCGCCTTTACTTGCGCGGAGAGCTTGCGCTTGGCGTCCAAAAAGCGTTCTTGGGGGAGCTGGGAATACATCGCGGAGAGTGCCTCGATCGCCGCCTCGTATTCGTCCTTGGTCATAAACCCCATCGGGAGTTTGTAGTTGTCCGAAATGCAAATGCCGCCGTTCCTGCCACGTTTGACGTAAACGGGGATTGTGTTCGACATCAGATCGATGTATCGATAGACGGTGCGCGACGAAATCTCGTGTTTTTCAGCCAAATAGCTCGCCGTCACTTTGCGTTTCGCCAACAGATCGAACAAAATTGCGATCAAAATGGAAAATTTCATACCTTTCTCCCAAAAAAAATATATTTTCGTAAAAATATTTTATCATATATGACAGATTTTGTCAAGTTTTTCGTGCTATTCTATGTTTGTAAAAAACGAAAAGGCGGAAAAAATATGTGGACTTTTGACGAATACGTAGCGGAAATGGAAGAGCGGCGTGCGCGTGAAAAACGGGCGGCGTACAATGCAGAGCTTGCGCGTGGATTGCGTGAGAGAACGCACGGAGAGGCGGTGGCGGCGCTGTACGCGGCGCTGACGTTTGTTGGCGGCGTAGCCGACGTTTTGCCGCCCGTAGTGGCGGAGAGTGCGCTACAGCCCGTTTTTTGAGCAATTTTGTACGTTCACGGGCGAAAAAATAGACAAAACGCTTGACACAGGCGCGCAAAAAGTGGTACATTTATAGAAATGATACTACGTGGCGTAGCCACGGCAAACAAAAGGAGTAAGAACGATGGCAAACGTAATGGACACGCTGCGTGCAAGGGGTTTTGTAAAGCAAACGGTGTACGAAGAAGAACTGTATGAAAAGCTCGGCAAGGAGAGCGTGCCTTTTTATATCGGGTTTGATCCCACGGCGGATTCGTTGCACGTGGGGCATTTTATGCAGCTGATCGCGATGCATCATATGCAGCAGGCTGGGCACAAGCCCATCATTTTGATCGGTGGCGGTACGGCGATGGTCGGTGATCCGTCGGGCAGAACGGATATGCGCTCGATGATGACGAAGGAAACGATCCGTCACAACGTCGAGTGTTTCAAAAAGCAGATGTCCCGTTTTATCGATTTTGAAGGGGAGAATGCGGCGATCGTCGTGGACAACGGCGACTGGCTGTTGGATCTTAATTACATCGATTTCCTGCGTGAAATCGGTACGCATTTTTCCGTCAACAAAATGCTGACGGCGGAATGCTTTAAGCAGCGTTTGGAACGCGGACTTTCTTTCTTGGAATTCAACTATATGTTGATGCAAGGGTACGATTTCTTGGTGCTGTACAGAAAATACGGCTGTCAGTTAGAGTTGGGCGGCGACGATCAATGGAACAATATTTTGGCTGGCGCGAACTTGATTCGCGTTAAGGAACAAAAACCTGCGTATGCGATGACGTTTACCCTTTTGACGACCTCGGACGGCAAAAAGATGGGCAAGACGGCAAAGGGCGCTGTATGGCTGGATGAAAACAAAACCACTCCGTACGAATTCTATCAGTACTGGCGCAATATCGCGGACGAGGACGTGGAGAAGTGTATGAAACTGCTCACGTTCCTGCCTTTGGAACAGATTGAAGAGCTTTGCGCGCACCGCGACGAGCGTATCAACAAGGCGAAAGAAGTGTTGGCATACGAGTTGACGAAGGAAGTGCACGGCGAAGAAAAGGCGAACGTGGCGCAGAGCCAAGCAAAGGCGGCGTTCGGCGGCGCGGACGCGGAGCTGTTGACCAAGGAAGTTTCGGGTGTAGCTACGGTCGTGGACGCGATGGTGGCAGCTGGCGTTGCGAAATCGAAGGGCGAGGCAAGACGTTTGATCGAGCAGGGTGGCGTTTCCGTGGACGAAACGAAGGTGACGGACGCGAATATGGCGATTCCGTCCAACGAATTCGTTCTGCATAAAGGTAAAAAAGTGCACCTGAAAGTGGTGGTTAAATAAGAAAAACGTAGAGCGGCGGAAGATTTTTCGCCGCTCGCTTTATTGACAAGATGCTGAGGGTATGGTATAATGGAAAAAACGGGAAAGGGAGAGCGTGATGGAGAAATCTGTACGGACGGTGTTTAGCCGCCACGAGAGCGAAAAAATCATAGAACGTTCGCGCTTTATCACGTTTTCCGCGCACGTAGAGAGCGAAGAAGAGGCGCGCGCGTTTATCGCGGAGATTCGTTCAAAACACTCGCTCGCCACTCACGTTTGCTATGCGTTTATTTCGGATAAGACGGGGCACTTGCAGCGTTTTTCAGACGACGGCGAGCCGCAAGGCACGGCAGGCGTACCCATTTTGGAAGTCTTAAAGGCGAAAAAACTGTTCGAAACGGCAGTGGCGGTCGTGCGGTATTTCGGCGGCGTGAAGCTGGGTGCAGGCGGTTTGGTACGCGCTTATTCGTCGTCGGCGGCGGAGAATCTCGACGGGGCGGATATTCGTCTGTTGGAGATGTGTGAAGAATACACGATCACCGTCGATTACACGGGTATTGACAGCGTGCAAAAATACCTTTCGACGCATAGGTGCAGCCTACTTTCTACCGATTACGGCGAAAAAGTTTCGTTCACCGTTGCGGTGAAGAAAGCGGACGGAGAACAATTTATCGCAAGCCTTGTCGATTATATGCAGGGTAGAGTGGAATACGAAAAGGGTAAGGAATATTACGCGCCCTTTAAGGAATAGACCGCTTTTTCTTGTATAAAGACTGACTAAAATAAGGGGGGGAACTCTATGAAATATTGTACTTTACGGGATATGTATGCATCGAGTATCGTGATGGGCTGTATGCGTATCGCGGACAAGCCTTTGGCGCAGACGGAAAAGGTAATGGTCGAGGCGATGGGCGCAGGCGTGAATATGTTCGATCTCGCCGACGTGTATGCGGCAGGCAACAGCGAAAAGGTGTTCGGTGTAGCGATCCGAGATCTCGGTGTAAACCGCAAAGATTATATTTTGCAAACGAAGTGCGGTATCCATAAAAACGACAGCGGTAAAATCGTGGGCTTTGATTTCTCCAAAGAGCATATTTTGTCGTCGGTGGAAGGGAGCTTGAAACGGTTGAATACGGAATATATCGATATTTTGCTGTTGCACCGTCCCGATACGTTGGTCGAGCCGGAAGAAGTGGGCGAGGCGTTTGAAAGGCTGCGTGACGACGGTAAGGTAAAGGCGTTCGGCGTCAGCAATTTTTCGGCGACGCAGATGCAGCTGTTCCGTGCGTCGGGTATTGAGATCGTAGCCAACCAAATGCAGTTTTCGCTGGGACATACCGCGCCTATCGACGCAGGCTTTAACGTCAATATGTACAAGGACGAATCGGTCACGCGCGCAGGGGACGTGGTGGAATACAGTCGCCTTCGCAATATCCCCTTGCAGGCTTGGTCACCGTTGCAATACGGGTTCTTTGAAGGGGTATTCATCGGCAACGAGAAATTCCCTGTTTTGAACGCAAAGCTCGCGGAACTCGCCGAGAAATATGGCGTGACGACAACGGCGATCGCGTTCGCGTGGATTTTGCGTCACCCTGCCTTTAAGCAGGCGGTCACGGGCACGACCAACCCCCAACGCATGAAGGAAATCTGTGCGGCGGCAGATATTACGCTGACGAGGGAAGAGTGGTATCAGCTCTATCTCGCTACGGGGAAAATTTTACCATAAAGGACGTTAAAAATGGATATTTTTGCATTGTATCAACAATGGTTGGAAAAGACGAAAGACGATCAAAAACTTTACGACGAATTGCTGGCGGTAAAGGGTGATGAAAAGGCGATCGAGGACCGCTTTTATAAAGGGCTTGCGTTCGGTACGGGCGGACTGCGCGGCGTGCTCGGCGCAGGTACAAACCGTATGAACGTGTACTCGGTAGGCAAAGCTACGCTGGGGCTTGCCGACTATCTCGTAAAAAAGGCAAGCGGCGCACCCGTGTCCGTGGCGATCGCGTACGATAGCCGCAATATGTCGGCGGAGTTCGCCTATTTGGCGGCGCAGAGTTTGTCGGCGAAAGGGATTAGGGCGTATCTGTTTGCAGAGCTCACGCCCACGCCCGTTTTGTCTTTTGCGGTGCGCCATTTGGGGGCGACGGCAGGCATTGTCATCACGGCGAGCCACAACCCCAAGGAATACAACGGCTACAAAGTGTATAACGAGCTGGGCTGTCAGATCACCGACGGCGCGGCGAAAGAGATTACGGCTTGCATCGAAGGGCACGGGTATTTTGACGAATATACCCCGAACGAGAGCTTAATTACGTACCTTGGCGAAGAGGTGAAACGCGCGTTTTTGGACGCGATCAAGGCGTTCTCGCTCTCCGAAATTACGGCGGAAAATCTGCCGTCTGTGGTGTATAGCCCCCTGCACGGTACGGGACGAAAGTACGTACAGGCGATTTTGCAGGAGCTGGGCGTGACGGCTTTGCATACGGTCGCGGAGCAGGAAGAGCCCGACGGCAACTTCCCCACCTGCCCGTATCCAAACCCCGAAGAAAAGGCGGCGCTTTCTTTGGCACTGCGCGACGCGGAAAAATATAAGTGCGACCTTGTCATGGCGACCGACCCCGACGCCGACCGTATCGGTATTGCGGTGGCAAACGAAAAGGGGGAATACGTCCTTTTGAACGGCAACGAAACGGGGAGTATTTTGCTCTATTATATCCTTTCGCGGAAACGCGAAACGGGTACGCTCGGCATAGCGCCGACGGTCATTAAAACGATCGTGACGACGGATATTGTGTTCGACATAGCCAAGGATTTCGGCGCGGAAGTTAAGGAAGTCTTGACGGGGTTCAAATATATCGGCGAGGCACTCGAAAACACAGACAACTACGTGCTTGGTTTGGAAGAGAGCTATGGATATTTGGTGGGTACGCACGCACGGGACAAGGACGCGGTGTCGGCGGCGATGCTCATCGTAGAGGCGTGCGCGTATTTCAAAGGAAAGGGCAAGAGCCTGTACGGCGTGCTCAATGAAATCTATGCGAAATACGGTTATTACCGCACCGATCTGTTCTCGATTTCCTTGCCCGGTAAAGACGGTATGGAGAAAATGAAAGCGATGCTCGCCGAAATTCGCAAAAACCCTGAAAAGACGTTCGACGGACAGCCGTTTGTCTTTGCGGATTTTGCGGCTGGGTTGTTCGGTTTGCCTAAGAGCGACGTTTTGCGTTTTGTCAACGATACCTATCGGGTATTAATTCGCCCGAGCGGCACAGAGCCGAAGATGAAGGTGTATTTGCAGGTCAAGGGCACTTCGCCTGCGGACGCAGAGCAAAAACTCTCAGCGATTTCGGCGGCGGTAAAAGGGGACTGGATTGGCGCGTAAAAAGAGCGCTTTTCATAGAAAAGAGCGAAAAACGGGCAAAAAATGAAAAACTTGTCCGTTTGATTGTGCAAAATATACAATAGGGCAGGTGAACTTTGTGAAAAATGCCCATTGTAAAAAAATGCGAAATATAGTAAAATGTTAATAAGGAAAAAAATGATAACCCATTTGGAGGAAAAAGATTATGGCAGGACTTTTGCTGAAAGGCATTAACAAGGTGTACCCTTCGGGTGTACAGGCAGTATTCGATTTCTGTCTCGACATCAGAGATAAGGAATTCATCGTATTGGTAGGTCCTTCCGGCTGCGGTAAATCTACGACTCTTCGTATGATCGCAGGTTTGGAAGAAATTTCCAGCGGTGAACTTTATATCGACGGCAGACTCGTAAACGACGTTGTTCCCAAGGACAGAGACATCGC
>JAFTSO010000030.1 GCA_017467265.1 Clostridia bacterium | reverse complement strand
CTTTGAATTGGTTAGCCAATTCTTTCAGGTCGTCCGCCGTCAATTCAACGTCCTGCGTAACGCCGTTCTTTTCCTTCATTTCGTCAATGAGCTTTTCGAAATACTTCTTGCCGACTTCCATAACGACGTCCGAGAACATCTGGATAAAGCGGCGGTAGCAGTCCCAAGCCCAACGGGGATTACCCGATTTTGCAGCGATGGTTTCTACTACTTCTTCGTTCAAGCCAAGGTTCAGGATCGTGTCCATCATACCGGGCATCGACGCACGTGCGCCCGAACGTACGGAAACGAGCAGGGGGTTTTCTTTGTCGCCGAATTTCATACCGCAGATGTTTTCCATCTTTTCGATGTATTCCATAATTTCTGCCTGAATGCTTTCATTGATCTTTCTGCCGTCTTCGTAATACTGCGTACAAGCCTCGGTCGAAATCGTGAACCCTTGGGGAATGGGCAGACCGATGTTGGTCATTTCCGCAAGGTTCGCACCCTTACCGCCAAGGATGTCGCGCATCTTCGCGTTGCCTTCCGTGAAGAGATAGCAATAATTCTTTGCCATAATGTTTATTTCCTCCAAAATTGATTTTTTTCGTCTTTGTCATCGCTAAAAACCGCAAAAAAGCTCTCGCCCGTATCGTTTTCCCGATTTTCGGGCGCAGAAAAAAAGCTATTTCGTTTTTAGCCATATTCCATTTTAATATAAAATGAAATAAATATCAAGCCTTTGACGCGCGGTTTTGGATATTTTTTTTGTTTTTGTGGTATTTTTTCGCCTTTTTTGCTATGCAACAGAGTATTTTTGCGGCGAACTGCCGCACAAAAAAAAGAAAGCTCCGCGCCAAACGCAGAGCCTTTCTGTTTCGCTTTCGCTTTTATTCGTTGTCTTTCGTGTCGAAATGCTCCGAAACGATCTTCGCCGCGATCGTGATCCCCATATACACAAAGGAGAAAATCACCGCCAAAATAGAGAGCGCAAAGCCCATACGCAGCGCGTACAAATTCGCCATATCGTTATTCGTGCTCTCGATGATGAATTTTACCTGTCTTGCGAGCGCGATCGAGAACGCCAGCGCACCCACCGCACAGATCGCTGCCACGATGGACAGCAGCAAGCCGTTCCCTTTCACTTTCTTGTCCGTACAGGAGCGGATGTTCTTACAAAGCGCCAGCACCGTGCACACGATCGCCGCCAGCACGAACAGCGTGCCCAGCAACGAAAACACCATCGTCATATGCATTTCAAAATTCAGCTGCTTGTATTTGGAATCGCCAAAGCCGAGTACCGTTAAAATGGAGAGCAAAAATGCGCCCATCGCCCCGGGCGAGCCTTTGCCGACGAGGTTTTCACTCACACCAAACGCCTGCATATTAAGCGCAACGCGCACAGACCTTTTTGCCGTCCACGCGTTCGCCGCAGCTGGGACAAAACGTTGCGTTTTCGGGCGCTACCGCGCCACATTTTTTACACTCCATAACCTACTCCTTGCCGTTATTTTCAAACGGAGCGCGACAACAAACGCGACGCGCGCCGCTCTTATATCTGTATTTACCAAAAAAAGGGATAATTCGTCCACTCTTTCGCGAAAAAAATTTTGTTTCAATAGAGATTGAAAAAGGCTTTTGTTCCCGAAAGGAGTTTTTCGTCCAGTTTCCAGTTTCCGTTCTCGTACAACAGCCCGAATTTGCACTCTTTTGCCGCCTCGTAGAGATCTTCGCCGTCATAGCCCACGATCTTGTCCGAAAGATCGTTCAAGATACGCTTTGCGTCGGGCGTAAAGCGCGACGTCGTGATGAAAATAACGCGACAATGCTGTGTGCCGTCCTTTGCCTGCCGGCACGCGCACGCGCCGATAAATTGCTGCAAGAGCGTTTCGCCTACCACCCACAGGCGTTCGTCACCCTTTTCAGGGTTCCAGTTCTTCGCCTGTATGTAGATCGTTTCTCTAAAACCGAGCTTGTCCGTCAGCTCGATCTCGCCGTCGATGCCCCCGTCGTGTTCGCCGCCGCTGATCTTTAACCCTTCCAAACGTCTGCCGTTTTTCATCGAATATCTTTCGAGCAAATACACCGAATAATATTCAAAATAATCACCGCCCAGCGAACGGAGTTTTTTCAGGAAACTTTCACGCAATTTTTCGTCTGCCGTCAGCGGTCTTTCCACCGCCTTTTTCACCGTCTTTAAGACACGGGTGGGACGTTTTTCTTCTGCCTTGGGTGGCAACACCTTGTTTTCTATCGGTTTTATCGCCGCCCTTTCTTCCATCTTTTGCGCGGGTTTTTCCATCGGTTTTTCCATCGGTTTTTCCATCGGTTTTTCGATCGGTTTTTCGATCGGTTTTTCCGCAGGTTTCGCCGCCTTTTCAGGCTGCGGTTTTTGCGGCTTTGCGCCGCCGAAGAGGAAACTCATATCCATCACGACGTTCTTTTCCACCACTTCCGCTTTCGGTTTGATCGCAGGGGGATTTTGCACCGTCGCCGTTTTCTCTTCCGTTTTCGGTTCGTCCTTTATCTCCGCCTTTTTCTCTGCTGCTTCGGCAGGTTTTTCCTGTGCTTTTTCTTCTGTTTGTTCTGGTTTTTGTTCAGGCACAGGCGTTTGTTCCACCTTTGCCTTGGGTTTTCTACCCCGTTTTTTGGGCGCAGGTTTTTCTTCCGTTTGCTCGCCCGTTTTTTCAGGGATCGGTTCGGGGGCGACCTCGGGCGTAATCGGCGCTACGGGCGCGATCGGGAGTACGGGCGCAGCAGGTAAAGGCTCTGCCTTTTCTTCCTTTTTTGCGCGCGTTTTTCTCGCCTTTTTAACGGGCGTTTCCGTTGCCGTTTCTTCCGCCTTGACTTCTTCCTTTACCGCCGCGTTTTCGTCCGTTTTCGGGGCGGTTTCCGCCGCCTTTTTCGTTCTTGCACGCGTCGCTTTCTTCACAGGTTTTTCTTCCGCTTTTTCTTCTACAATTTCGGGTACAGAGATAGGCAAACGCGCCTTCAGCGCGTACATACCCCCCTCGTACATTACGTCGCTCTCTTTTTTCATAATGTCCAAAACAGAGCCGATGCGGCCGTTGACGTCGTTGACGTTATCACCGCCAAAGCGCTGCACGTACAGCTTTGCAGCCTCTTCAATAAGTTCGTTGTGCTTGAGCGGTTTTACCGCCAAAATTTCCCGTATCACGTTCTTTGCCGCGTCCTTTTTCTCGGCGCGCGTGACCACGGGCGTTTCTTGTTTTTTCGTTGTTTTCGCCATAATTTTGTTGTCCTTTTTCTTATTCTTCATACAGACGGATAAACTCGCTCAAATTCGCGAATTTTTCTTCCGTCTTATCGGACAAGAACGCCCTTAACAGGCGCAGGGCACGTTTTCTGCCCCCCTTTGCTGCGTTCTCGTCATAGTGCAACCCGGCGCATTTGCGCAAGGTGTGATAGGTGCATACGCTCGCCCGTTCCCCAGCCACGAGCCGATCGTACGTCGTAAATTTTCCGTCCGAAAAATCGAACCAGAGTTTGTCCCCCAAGTCGCCGTCCACTTCTTCCAAAAAGGAAAGGTCCAAGGGATAACCGCTCTCGCGCAGCGCAATCAGCATAAAGCCGATCAGCGATTCCGCGCTATCTTCTTCTGCGAGCGATAGCCCCTTCAAACACTCGATCAAGCCGATGAACAAGCCTTCGTATTGCTCGTTCTCCATTAGAATTGTCAGGCACACTTCGGTAGCCGCACACGCCGCATAAAAGCGGACGATGTCATAGCGGAGGGAGAAAAAACTCTCGTGCAGATACGCGCCCGTCACGGTATATCTGCCCCCCTTTTCCGCCAAGACGTACTCTGCAAAACAGAAAGGCTGCGCGGAAAACGCGAGCTTTGCCTTGGGCTTTTTCACGCCGCGAATCCCTGCGGTGATTTTGCCCAGCGTAGGAGAAAACAACGTGAGCAGTTTGTCGTTGTCTTTGTAATCGATTGATTGCAAAACAATCGCGTCCGTTTTGATCTCCATAGCCCGTTTTTCCTTTGCTTTTTGTTTTTGCGGTGCGAAGCGGCTGTCGCCGTCCAAGATTTGCGGACGCTTTTAACGCCGCATCAAGTCGTAATAGAGCATATAATAGCTGATACTACCCGTCTTTTCAAAGAGCTGCCACGCCATTTTCGCCGCTTCGTTTTCCCCACGTTTGTCACGCATATTTTCATCTCCCCCGTATTAGTTTGGGGAAGGGAGAGCTCTTTTATGCGGCGGAGAAGCGAGCAGTTCAAGGCGTCGCAAGGGAGCGTACCGAGTAGTACGTGACCGAGCGGCAACGCCTGGTTTTTGTGCGCGTTCGGTCGAGTGAAAGACGACGGAGAAGCGAGCAGTTCAAGGCGCCGCAAGGGAGCGTACCGAGTAGTACGTGACCGAGCGGCAACGCTGAAATGCGACGCTTATACGTCGGCTTTCAGGTCTTCGTAGCCGTATTCACGCAGCATATTCGGCCTATCTCGCCAGTCTTCCTTTACCTTGACGTAGGTCGTCAGGAAAACTTTGCCACCTAAAAATTTCTCCATATCTTGACGGGCGAAGGAAGAAACTTCTTTGATGGCTCTGCCCTGTTTGCCGATCAGGATCGCCTTGTGGTTGGCACGTTCGCAAACGATATCGAGATTGACTTCATACACCCCGTTGTCGTTGCGCGTGAACGTGTTGATCACGATCGCGATGCCGTGGGGGATTTCCTTGTCGAATTTCAGCAAGATCTTCTCGCGCATAATCTCCGCAATCATAAAACGCTCGCTCTTGTCCGACACAATGTCCTGCTCGAACACTTTGTCCCCTTCGGGCATATGATCGGCAAGGAATTTTTTCAGATTGCGGACGTTCGTGCCCTTTCGCGCCGATACGGGGAACACGTCCAAATCCAACTCCGCGTCCGAAAACTTCGCCATATCCAAAGGAATATTTTCCTTGGGCATAATGTCGATTTTCGTATAAGCCACCGCCATCGGGATATTCAACGCTTTGTATTTGCGGATTAAATCAAAATCTTCTTCGCTGATCCCATCGTGCCCGTCCAACACGTACAAAATGAAATCTACCGATCGCGCGCTGGTTTCCGTCGTGCGCATCATCATATCGGTCAGGGCGTTGTGCGCCTTATATATCCCGGGCGTATCCACGAAAACGATCTGATACTCGTCTTCCGTCAATACCCCCAAAATCCGATCGCGCGTCGTCTGAGGTTTGGGGGATACAATCGACACCTTTTCCCCGACCATTACGTTGATGAGCGTGCTCTTCCCGGCGTTTGCTCTGCCGATCACCGCTACGTATCCGCTTTTCATATCTTACAAAACTCCTTGTCTTTTTTTGCTTTGCACGCCGTTTGGCGCATTAGCGCGTAATGCCGAGCTTGCCCAGCACGTATTCTTCCTGTGCGCGCATTTCCGCCTTGTCGTCGTCCGTCATATGATCGTACCCCAAACAATGCATAATCCCGTGCACAATCAAATAGTGCAGTTCGCGCTCGTACGAGTGCCCGTATTCTTCCGCCTGTTCTCTCGCTCGCTCTTCACAGATCGCGATCGAGCCGAGCAGCAGTTCTCCGTTCTCGTCCGTCTCGTACGGGTGCTCCGCACCCCGAATTGCCGCGCCTTTCACGCCGTCGAGCGCAGGAAAACTTAGCACGTCCGTCACTTTGTCCACGTCGCGCAGCTCGCGGTTTAACCTGCGAATTTCGTCCCCGTCCACGAACAGCAGCTCGATACCCAGCGTGACGTCCGTATCCACAAAACCCTGCAACGCCCCTTCGAGCGCCGCAGCGTTTTCCGCGCTAAATTCTTCGCCCTCGCAAAGTATCCGAAAATCCAAACGCTGTGCCATTATTCGTTCTCCCCTTTCGTGCCGCTTTCCGTGCGTTTGTATTTGATGCTGGGGTATTTGATACGGTGGTGATATACCCCCGTCAACGTGTTGACGAGCGCCTGACGAATCTTTGTCAAATCTGCCATCGTAATATCGCACTCGGCGAACTGTTCAAGGTCCATACGCTCTTCGATGACGGCACGGATCGCACGTTCGGTCTCTTCCGCACTCTTGGCTTTCACCGCGCGCACCGCCGCCTCCGACGCGTCTGCAATCATAATGATCGCCGCCAGCTTGGTCTGCGGTTTCGGACCGAGATACGAATAATCTTCAATGTTCAGCTCCCCGTCCGAAAGTTTCAGCGCTTTTGCGTAGAAATAGCGAATCGGCATCGTGCCGTGGTGCTGCATCGCAATATCCGCCAAAAATTCGGGCAGGTGGTTGGATCGAATCAGCGTATAGCCGTCCTTCGCGTGCGAGCGGATCAAATCGGCAGACAGCTCGGGCGTGATCTCGTCGTGCAGGTTGTACTCCCCTTGGTTTTCGGTGAAATGCTCGGGCTCGTGCAGTTTGCCAACGTCGTGATAGAGCGCCGCCGCACGCGCAAAATCGACGTTCTCCCCGATCGCCGCCGCACTCGCTTCGGCAAGCTGCGCCACCATAACCGAGTGATTGTACGTGCCGGGAGCTTCCTGTTTGAGCTTTTTCAAAACGCTCGCGTCCGAGCTCGTCAATTCGCGGATACGGTACACCGTCAACGTATTGAACACCACCTCGAAAACGGGCAGGAACGCAAGGAAGAGTATCGTCGAGCTAACGCCGCCGATCAGACCGTAGCCCATACTTTGGAAGATCGCGTCGAACACTTCCGCTGTGATTGCAACCGAGCTTTCGAGCATCGGTGCAATCTCCAAGATCAGGATAATGAGATCGATAGGCACAACGATGAGCACGCCCACGCCCACGATACGCATACGCGTCTTGGCTTTGTCGCAGAAGAAAATCGCGAACATACCTGCCGAGAACGACATAATGAGCGAAGAGTAGTATTCAAATTGCAGCACCGCGAGCGAGCCCGTAAACGTGTCCGTGACAAACACGAACAGCGAACCGATAATGTTCATAAAGATTGCCGCTTTGCGGTTGATCAGAACAAAGACCATCAGGGGCACGAACGCCACGGGACGGGCATACGTATGGATTTTGCTGCCCATCAGCCACGCTGCCAAGAAATACAGATCGAGCACTACGAACAGAATACAGATCTGCGAACCGCTCCGCAAAACGCTCCTGTCTTCAAAGAAAAAGTATAAGTACGTGATGACGACGAGCAACATTACGCAAATGAGCGCGTACAGATAATACGCCCCGTTTTCCCGCATATAGTCCACAATGTACGAGAGCTTGTTGCCCAGCAACACCCCTGCCGCTATCGTGAACAAAATGATAAAATGCAGGAAGAACAGGCTTACGCTCTTTGCCGTATCCTTTCTCGTCCAATCCACGCCGAATCGTTTCGTTTCCATCTTTCGTTATTCTCCTTCCGCGTCCTTTACGCGGTGTTTTCCACCCTTGCCAAGCGGAATTTGCTTGTCGTCTTTATCCGCTTTTTCCGCCCTTTCCGCGTCCTTTTCATAGGCACGGATAATCCGCATCACGAGCGGATGTCTTACGACGTCCTTTGCCGTCAGTCGGCAAACCGCAATCCCTTCCACGCCGTCCAATACCTTCGTCGCGTGGACAAGTCCGCTTTCCTTGCCGTCCAAATCGATCTGGGTGACGTCCCCCGTCACCACCATTTTGCTACCTTCGCCCATACGCGTTAAGAACATTTTCATCTGCTCTCTCGTCGTGTTTTGCGCTTCGTCCAAAATGATGAACGCGTTCGAGAGCGTTCTGCCTCGCATATACGCAAGCGGTGCGACCTCTATCGCGCCCCTTTCCATCAGCTTGCCGTATGTTTCCAGCCCCAATAATTCTTGCAGCGCGTCGTACAACGGGCGCAGATACGGATCGACCTTTTCGTGCAGATCGCCGGGGAGAAATCCCAGCTTTTCTCCTGCCTCTACCGCAGGACGCGTCAAAATAATCTTCTCCACCTGACGGCTCTTGAACGCCGATACCGCCATACATACCGCAAGATACGTCTTGCCCGTGCCGGCAGGCCCTACGCCGAATACGACCGTGTCCTTTTTGATCGCGTCCACGTACGTTTTCTGCCCCACCGTTTTACATTTGATCTGCTTGCCGCGCGCCGTGATCGCCACCACGCCGCTCTCCAACGTCGCCAGCTCTCCCGTTCTGCCCTCTTTTGCAAGCTCGATACAGTACGCCATACGCCCCTTGTCGATCTCTTCGCCGTTGTCCGCCATCTTGATCAGCGCGTTTAAGACCTGACCGCCGATACGTACCGCCTGCGATTCCCCTTCCAAACGAATTTTCACGCCGTCCACGTACGCCACGATCCCCAGCTCACGCGACAAGAAATTCAAGTTCTCGTCGAACGCGCCTAAGATTTTTGCCAGCTTGTCCACAGCCCCGACGTCCACGTTTTCCGTTTTCTTATCAAAAATTGACAATCCTTTCTCCTTCGCGCGGCGCAGATGCGCCGCCCTTTGTCCTTTCAAAAATTTATCGTCTGCACGCTTTCGTACGCAAGGCGTACCGCAAAGCCGCGCTCCGTCGCCGTCACGCGCCGCTCGCGCAACACCACGCTGTCTGCACCGACGGCAAGATAGGCAATCGCGAACGCCTCTTGTTCCGTCGCCGCCGCGATTTCTTCCACGTACGTACACGCAATACACACGCGCGCGATAGCTTGAACGCGTACATGCCCCCCGTCTTCCGTCGAAAACCAATCCCCGACGAGCGGCTCGCCCGCGTTTACTCTGTCCCCTATTTTTTTCAGCGCCGTGCCACGCAGCACCGTCATCGACAGTATCACGCCGTCACAATCGGCATACAGCTGCCCGTCTTTCGCACTCTCCTTACCAAAGGGCGCTGTGCGGATCTCCACTACCAAACGCATGCCACGCTTTTTTACCGAGCAAAATTCCACACCGTCAATGGAGAGCAATTTTGCACAGATCAAATCTTCCTTGCCCTTGCGATAGGGGGCAAATAGCCGAATATTCGCTTCGCGCAAAGCCGCGTACGTTTCGCGCGCGTACACGTCCGTACCCACGAAATCTACACCGCACACTAGCCCGTCTGCGAACGCCGTGCCGCCGATAAACAGCAACGCACCCAGCCACAAGCCCACTCGATTTTTGAGCACGTACAGCCATTTCGTCGCACCCTTTTTCGGGGCGAGTTTCGCCGTGAACGACGAACTCCTGCTATCATTATAGCACACGTTGGGATAAATTGCAAAAACTTTTTCCAAATCTCTTTTGCGAACGGAAACAAGCAACGTCGTCGCGTTCGTCTTTTGCACGCGGAATAAGGGTATCCCTGCGCGGCGCAGGCGGAGCAAAGCGCGTTCGGGCATCAGCCCTTCGATATATACCCGTTCTTTGATAAACGCACCCATATCAACCCTTTCCCCCGTCCGTTTCGGGAGAAAGTACGCGCACGCCCGACACCTTGCCGCCGATTTGCAAATCCCCTTCGTAATACTTTTTGATCGCCAGATCTGTGCCCGTAATCTCCACCGCTTGACGGGGGAAATACACCACGATCTTCTCCGTGGACAGCTCGCCCAAGGCGCGCACGCCTTCAAAATAGCCGCCGCCGCTCGGCACGATCACGCAACGCGCACACGCGCTATCGTTCGGATCTTTGAAAAGTTCGTCGTATATCCGCATAACTCCGCTCCCCCCTTGTTTAGTATATGTCCGCAGGGGGCGGGATATGCCGAGCAAGGGGGCACGTACCCCCGTTTAGCCCAAAATATGCTCTAATTCTTCACGCGTGTTTTCGGAATTGTCCGTTCGGCAAACGATGGTCAGCACGTCGCCACAACGCAACACCGTATCGCCGTCGGGCAGGATTTTTTCTTCGCCGCGCTCCAACTCCTGCACCCTTGCGCCTACCGGCCAGAGTATATCGCGCACTTGCCGTTTTTCCGCCAGCGCGCCACGCGCTACCGTCACGGTAAATACTTCACGCACCCACTCGTGAATATTTATTTCCTTTTCGTATTCTTCCAGCAGCTCTTCATAGATGCCTTCCGTACGGAACATTTCACCCAGCAGATATCCGATAAACACGGCGATAATGACGGGCAAAAGGTGGGCAAAACTGCCCGTAAATTCGCAGATCATCACAATGGACGTGATCGGCGCTTTTACCACCGTCGTAAAGAACGCCGCCATACAGATCATCACCATCAGATCGCAGTACGCTTTGTCCATACCCAGCTCCACCCAAAGGGTGTTCAACAAGCCGCCCAGCGCCGCCCCGATCGCAATGATCGGGATAAAAATTCCGCAAGGAATCCCCGAGCCGATATTCACCGTCGTAATCAGCATTTTTAAGAGCGAAATGATAAGGAGCGTCCATACCAAGCTCAACCCGAACGCCGTTTTCGTGTTCACCTCGATCGTGCCGCCCAGCGTGCCGATGCTCTCGATCAAACTATGTCCGCCGCCCATCACGCCCGCCGCAATCAAGGACACGATGCCGCCCAGCACCACCGCCACCGCGATACGTACTCCGTGCGAGAGTCGTTTGTCCTGCTTGATTTGGATTTTTTTGAACAGCTTTCGCATCAAAAACGCGAGCTTGTAAAACGCCACGCCCAACAAGCCGCAGGCGATCCCTGCCCCCACCGCAAAACCGTACGCCTTGATCGGGAGCTGATAGAACAAAAAGCTGGTAAACGTCGTTGCAAGCTCCGCGCCACGCAGATAGTAAATAGCGCTACGCGTGAGCATACCCGTAATGACGGACGTCGCCGAACAGATAAACACCTCGGGCGTAAGCCGTTTGTACGCCTCTTCAAACGCAAACGCCATACCCGTCAGGGGGGCGTTGGACGCCACGGCGAGCCCCACGCACGCACCGCCCGTGATCTGGTATTTTCGGATCATCGGATTGCGGCGGAGCGCCGACGAAACACCGTCGCCCGTGCACGCACCGATCAGCACGCTCGGCCCTTCCGAGCCGATAGACAAGCCCATAAATATGCTAAGCAAGCTACACGCGAACATCAGCGTTAAATCGCGCCACCATTTGAGTGGTACGATACCGCGCGTCGCCCCTTCCGTCTGCGGAATTGCACAGCCGCGGATTACCGACGAAACGTTCACCGCCACGCCGATCAAAAACGCGCCGCCCAAAAGTCCCACAAGGAGCAACGGAATAAACGCAGGGTTTGCGCGTACGTACGCGTACGCGTTCTGCGAGATGTGCTCCCCTTCGTGAGCGAGAATAGTAAAGAGTGTGACGATCGCACCTGCAAAAATACCCGTGATACTGCCTACCAGCACCAGTTGGATAAAATTGCGGTACAGCTCCCCCGTCTTTTTTCTTTTTGTCCGTTCTGTGTTTTCCATAGTGTTTCCGTTCGTTCGTAAGAGTCTTTATTGAAATTGCCCGTTGTAAAGCGCAGCGTATTCGCCGCCGAGCGCGAGTAGCTCGCTATGCGTGCCCTGTTCCACTACGCTGCCCGATTGCATCACCAAAATACAGTCGGAGTGGATAATCGTCGAAAGGCGATGCGCCACCACGAACGACGTACGCCCTTCCGTCAGCTTTCTAAAACCGTCGCTGATTTTCATTTCCGTTCGGGTATCGATGGACGAAGTCGCCTCGTCGAGCAACAACACGGGCGGTTTTACCAGCATACTGCGCGCGATTCAAAGCAGCTGTTTGTGCCCTTCGGACAAGCCGCCCCCTGCACCCAGCACCGTGTCGTAGCCCTTTTCCATACGCTTGATAAAGCTGTGCGCGTGCGCCGCTTTTGCCGCCGCGATCATTTCTTCGTCCGTCGCAGACGGAGCACCCAGCTTGAGATTTTCGCGCACCGTCGCGTTTTTCAGCCACGTTTCCTGCAATACCATACCGTAGTTTTCGCGCAAGGAACGGCGCGTGACGTCGCGTACGTCCTTGCCGTCCACGCATACCTGCCCCCCGTCTACGTCGTAAAAACGCATCAGAAGATTGATGAGCGTGGTCTTGCCCGAGCCCGTCCTGCCAACGATCGCGATCCGTTGTCCCTGCCGTACGTCCAAAGACAGGTTCTCGATCAGTTTGCGCGTTTTGTCATAAGAAAAATCTACGTTTTTTAAGATCACGTCCCCTGCCACTTTGCGCTCCGCGCCCAAAACGGAATTGCCCGTATCGGGTATCTCTTCCCGTTCGTCGATGAGCTCGAAGATACGCGCCGCGCTCGCGAACGCACTTTTCAGCTCCGTAATCACGCCCGTGATCTCATTGAACGGCTTGGTGTACTGGTTGGCATACGATAAAAATTTCGTCAAGCCGCCGACGGTAAAACCGTGCACCGCAAAGCCGCCGCCCATCACCGCAAAACCGCCCAGCATCGCTACCAAAGCGTACACCAAATTGTTGATAAACCGCGTGGAGGGGTTGGTGAGCGACGAATAGAAAATAGCGTTCATCGACGATTTTTCCAGCCGCGCGTTGATCTCATTAAATTTCTCTTCGTTCTCGTCCTCGTGCGCAAACGCCTGCGTTGTTTTCAGTCCGCTGATCGCCTCTTCCACAAACGCCGTCTGCTCACCGCGCGTCGCCGTCTGTTCCACGAAAAATTTATGCGTGTGCGAAGTGACGAATTTCGCCACCATCAGCGACGCTGGGGATACGATCACGACGACCAGCCCGATTTTCCAGTTGGTGACGAGCATAAACGCCACTGTACCCAAAATCGTCATCACGCCCGTGAAAAACTGCGTAAAGCCCATCAACAGCCCGTCCGAGAACTGATCGGCATCCGCTACGACACGGCTCACCGTGTCCCCGTGAGGGTGTGTATCGATGTACTGCAAAGGGAGTTTCCCGATTTTATCAAACGCGTCTTTGCGGATATCCCGTACCACGTTGCACGAAATTCGGTTGTTGCAAAGGGAGAGCAGCCATTGCGAGAGCGCCGCCACCGCCGCCGCTACGCCCACTTCGATAAAGCAGACGCGCACCCCTTTCCAGTCCACCGCGCCCTTGCCGACGATATGATCGACGGCGTTGCCGAAGAACACGGGCACACACAAGGTCGCCGCCACCGTCACCACCGCAAACACGATCGTGCCGAGCAGCGACACGGGGTATCTGCCTACGTATTGGAGCACGCGGCGCAACGTACTTTGTTTTTTAACGCTGGGGGTTGTCATCGTCGTCATACCGCCGCACCCCTTTCTTCGTCCTTATATTGCGAAAAATAAATTTCGCGATATACTTCGCAGGTGTGCATCAGCTCGTCGTGCGTGCCGATCCCCACCGCCCTGCCGTCGTCGAGCACAATGATTTTGTCCGCGTCACGCACGGACGAAGTGCGTTGTGCCACGATGAACGTCGTCGTGTTCAGTTTTTTAATATCTTTGCGGAGCGAAACATCCGTCGCATAGTCAAGCGCCGACGAAGAATCGTCCAAAATCAGGATTTCGGGATTACGCACGAGCGCGCGCGCGATAGTCAGCCGTTGCTTTTGACCGCCCGAGAAGTTCTTGCCGCCCTGTTCCACAGGCGCGTCCAAGCCGCCCTTGCCCAAGATTACGTCCTCTGCCTGCGCCAGCCTTGCCGCCGCCATCAGCTCTTCGTCCGTAGCGTCCGCTCTGCCCCACAGCAGGTTTTCGCGGATTGTGCCCTTGAACAGCTGCGCCTTTTGCGGCACTACGCCGATACGTTCGCGCAGGTATGCCTGCTTTGCTTTGCTTTGCACGTTGACGCCGTCAACCCGTACCTGCCCCCCACTCACGTCGTAAAAATGGGGAATTAGATTGACGAGCGTGGTCTTACCCGAGCCCGTACCGCCGATAACGCCCACCGTTTCACCGCGCGCAACCTCGAACGAAATATCTTCGAGCGCGGCGCCGCCGCCCGCGCTATATCTCGCCGAAACGCCGTCGAATACAATGAACGGCTCGTCCTTTTTCTCGTCCTGTTCTGCGTTTTCCGTCAAGCATAAGGACGGCTGCATATTCAGCACTGCCTCGATACGGCTGCCCGATGCCGCCGCTTTCGCCACCGTGACAATGAGGTTTGCGAGCTTGATCAGCTCGATCAAAATCTGCCCCATCAGGTTATAGAGCGCGATCACAGCGCCCTGCGTCAGCACTCCGCCGTCCACCTGCACCGCACCCGTCCACAGCAGCCAAATGATGCCGAGATTGAGTAGCGCATACGTAAGGGGGTTGGTGATGGCGGCGATACCGCCGACAAATTTTCTGCCGTCGTTTAATTTCTCGTTGCGTTCGTCGAAGATTTTGCGTTCGCTCTCTTCCTTGCAAAAGGCGCGCAGCACCCTTGCGCCCGTCAAGTTTTCGCGCGTGGATAACAGTACGTCGTCCAGCTTTGCCTGCGTTTTCTTATACAGCGGCATACAAATCAGCATCACCGCATACACTACGATCGCCAAAACGGCGATCACGACCGCGAAAATCCCGAACGGCGTCCAGCCGTAGGCAAGCGCACAGAGCATCGCCCCGAATACGATAAACGGCGAGCGCAAAAACAAGCGCAAAAACAGGTTGATCCCCGTCTGTAATTTATCCACGTCCCCCGTCATACGCGTCAGCATTGTGGCTTCGCCCATTTTGTCAATATCTTTGTACGAAAGCGACTGTATTTTTTTGAACAGATCGCGGCGTATGCCTGCGGAAACGCCCGTCGCCGCGCGCGCGGAAAAATACTGCGCCGCTACCGCAAAAATAAAACCGAAGAATCCAAACGCCGCCAAAATCGCGCACGCCCAAACTACGTACGAGCGATCGCGCGCAGCGATTCCGTTATCCACGATCGCCGCCACGACAAAGGGCACTAACAGCTCGAACGTCGCCTCTAACAGCTTGAAAAGTGGACCGAGCATCGCTTGCCATTTATACGGTTTTATATACGACAAAATTTTCTTCATACGGTTTTATTATACCACGAAAAATGGCCGAAAGCAAGAGAATTTACTTCCTTATATAATAAAAACGGCGCGGAAGTGGTCGTCTTCCGCGCTTTTTTATGTTTTTTTCGGTTTTTCTGTTATTCTTCGTCCGCTGTTTCGTCCGCAGTTTCGTCCGCTGTTCTTTCTGCCAACAACGCCGCATACAGCGCTTTGTATCTACGCACGATCACCAGACGTTTTCCACTCTCGGTGGACGAGAGCTTTTCGTTGCGGATATGCATACGGAGCGCATTGTACAGCTTGTTGACAAACAGGAGCAGCACGATAAAGCTCACCGCCGCCACGCCTGCATAGATACACGCCTTTACAATAAAGCTCGTACGCTGTCCGTGGGGCACGGTCACGCGATCGGCAAAGCTCGTCCACGCCAAAATCCCCATCACGAGCGTTAAAATCAGGAATGCCCCCACGCCTACACTGCTCTTTACCAAACGGGAAACGAGCACTTTGCGACGTTTTTGCTGCTTGCCTTCCACTTCTTCGGCGAGCGGTTTTTCCTCTTCCGACAGCTCGTCGTGCCGCTTTTGGAATACGTCGCGATGCTCGCGGCGCAAAATATCCACCGCGTCATATCCAAGGTCGTATTCCAGCTCTTCAATGCCTGCCTTTGCATATTCTTCGGCGAGCACGTCGGGCTTTGCAAAGTTCTCCGTCTTTGCACGCCAATACCCAGCCGACGCCACCGCCGCGATTTCGTCTAATTCCAGCGCCTTTTCAAACGTCTTTTCCGCCTCGGCAAACTTGCCTTCGGACAGCAGCGTTTCTCCTTCCTTGCACGCGTTCTCATAATCTGCCTGCCGCTTTGCCGCGTCCGCCGCTTTCTTTTGACGGAGCGCGAGCGCCTCTTCGGGCGACAGCCCAACGAGATCTTCGTCGTCTTCGCCATCCATCATCGGAAATGCAAAGGAAACTTCGTCTGCCGTTTCTTCCGTTTCGTCCGCTTTTTCCGCTGTCAGCTCGTCCGTCACGTCCACGTAGCCGTCCTTCGTCTTTTTCAGGCGTATCCCCCTGCCGTATTCGTCGTCGATAATTCTTTCTTCCATATCTATCTCCGTTTTTTATATTTTTTGCGTTCGTTGCGACCCGTACCCCACCATTTTGGTTTTTATTCACCGCCAAGCAAGCTTTCTTCCTCTTCGGAAAGTCGGTACGGACTGCGCCAAATTCCCAGCTTTTGTTTCTTTGTTCCCGTATAATCGGGCACGATGGTCTTTGCAGTAAACACGCGGAATTTACCCTTGTATCGGCTCTTCGCCCACACGCACAACTCTTTTGTCTCAAACAGAGCAAATACCGCACTGCCAGAGCCGCTCATACACGCGCCCAAAGGCGAGAACGAACGGGCTTGTTCATACGCCGTCAACACGTCGTCGTTGACGTGCAAAGCAGGCACGTACAGGTCGTTCGTCAAGGACGCACCCACCCCGTTCACGTCCTTTTCGAGAAGCGCACGGATACAGTTTTCCGTTTGACTCTCGTGCCAAGCGAGGGTGTGCGGCAATTCGTCGTATTTTTGATAGCACGCCCCTGCCGACACAGACGATTTTGGACAGATCACGAGCAAATACAAGGTCATATCCATCTTGATCGGCGTCACCCGTTCGCCCCTGCCCTGCATACGCGCAAAGCCGCCGTTTAGCATATACCCCGTATCGCTGCCGAGCGTATCGGCGAGCGCCTTTACTTTCTCTCGATCTTCGATCCCGTACAGCCGCGCCATACCGTTGAGCACGCCGCAAATATCCGCGGACGAGCCGCCCAAGCCTGCCCCGATGGGGATATCCTTGAACACGGTGATCTCCGCGCCGTCCGTACCGAACGCCGCCGAGAAAGCCTCTGCCGCTTTCAACGCGTTGTTCTTTTCGGGGGGAATATGCTCGCTCCCCTGCCCGTGCATAATGACGTTGCTATATTTTCCCTTTTTCTTTTTCAGATAGATCGTGTCGCAAATATCAATGTTCGCCACCGCAGAATCCAACAGGTGAAAACCGTTTTCCACCCCTTGTATCTCCAACGTTAAATTGATTTTTGCATACGATTTTATCTTAACAGAATTCATTTCTTATCCCAAAAGCGCGGCGAGAACCTCTCGCCGCACCGATTGTTCTTATCTAATTGTAGCACATTTTTCCCGTAATTTCAATATTTTACACCCATTTCACGCGTGTTTTTTGTGAAATTTAGGTGATTTGGCTATAAACGAAGATGCGTTCTCCACCTTTGAGCGGAAATTCCAGCTCCGCGTTGCTCTTTTGCAGCTCTTCGGGATCGCAGGCGAGCCGCTTTGCTACCTGCCACAAATCTTCCCCTGCGCGCGGGATAAACACCGAGAACGCACTCTCTTCAACGGGGTACGTATCCCCCTCTTGCACTTCGCAAACGTATTCCCAAGTACGCTGGCCATATACGCAAATGCAGAGCTTTAACGTCGCTTCCGCTTCCGTTTCGCCACTCTTTTTACGGCGCACGTTCAGGCCGCACACGATACACGTCGCCTCTGCAATCTCTCCGTCTACGTCCACGGGGAACGCAAAAGGCAAGGACAGCGTTGCGCTGCGATGCGCTCCGTCGGCGCTGACGAGCAACACGTCGGCGAGCACCGCCCCTTCCGCCTCCATACCGCGCTCCGTTTTATGCACGGAAATTTCCGCGCGCGGCAGCACCGCCGCCTGCAACGTATATTCCCCGTCTATTGCAGGGGAAATCGCCGCAGCACCCGATACCCTTTCCACGCATTTTACCTGCTTGATCAAGTACCGTCCCCCGTCGTTTGCCCTTTTTACGCTCGTTTCCGCGGTCGTAGAAAACGCGTCTGCCACCGCCGAAAGCTCTTCGGTAATATGCAAAAAACAGGTGGCGGATAGGGTGTAGGAGAGTACCAACTTGCTCCGTCCTTTCTCTTCGTCCGTGCTCGCCGTCAAATGTGCCTGTTTGACGCACACGCAGGCGTTTGCCGTCACTTTGCCAAACGCCTCTTCGGCAGGGATCTGCATACGGAACGGAATCAGGCGTTCGTACGAACCCACGCCCCCTTCGCCCGTCAACACGCAGATATTGAGCGCGATCTCCCCATCCAAATCGATCTGACCGCCGTTCGCCGTCGCGCTGTGCACCACCGCCGTTTGGCTGTGCAATAAAACGTCCCCGACGTAATCGCTGTCAAATTCGTCTTCTCCTTCCGTTTCCCCCGTCACGCATACCGTCTTACAAAGGGCGAGCGTGTCCTTTTTCACAATCAAGCCTTCGCCGCCGACCAGATAATCGAGCTGCTTGCTCCCGTACACGAACAGCTCCGCGCCCACTATCACCGAAATATACAGCCCCGAGCCTTCCCTTCGCCACGACACGTTCTCCGCCGAAAGCAGCGCTTTCGCAAAGCACGCAGGGCTGACCTGCCCACCTTCCGCTTTGTGGAAAAACTCCGCGCCGCGTTCCGCGCGGCACACTTTTTTATCGCCGTCTTCATAGACGACGGTCAGCAGCACCCGTCCGCCGTATTGCACTTCCCCGTCCGCGCAGGCGCAGTCGGCGGCGATCGCCTTGGCATACACCGCCAACACGCCCCCGATCTCGCTCCCAGGCAAACGGCACTCCACCACTGATTGTCCGCGCAAACGGCAGATTTCGCCGATATAACGATAGCTCTCAAATTGCGGTTTTATTGACATTTTCACGACCTCCTTGCGATCACCTTTGGGTTTTTCTCGTCTGTTTATCGTATGCAAAGCCGCGCGGCAATAGAACGCGCACCATAAAAAACACGCCGAAAAAGGGATATTTTTCCTGTTTTTCGGGCATACTTATCGTATGATTAAACCAACCAAAAATATTAAGGACGTCAAACAAATGGTAAGGGCGTGTACGGCACAACGCGTCGCCGTGCGCGTAAATTTAGGCAGGAATAAGAGCGTGAGCTATTCGGGCATACTCTCGGGCGTGTATCCAGCTCTGTTCACCGTCAAGCCCGACGATAAGGATTTTTTAGGCAAAACCGCCTATTCGTATTCGGACGTGCTGTGCGGCAACGTGAAAATAAAACGCATATAAAAAAGCTCCCTTTTCAGGGAGCTTTTTTGTGTTTGCTCTTGTTAAAGTTTGATCCCGAAAAAATCGGGCTTGCCGCTGCCCAGTTCTTTGCAGAGCAGCTCCGCAACGAATTTTCGCCGTTCGTCCATCGTCGGCTTTTTGAACAAGTGTTTCACGTTAAACATACGATATTCTTTTTTGTAGAGATATTTTAAGGACGGAAAGGCGTACGTGCCGTTCACGCAAACAACGATATTGATTTCGTTGCCGCCCGACACTTCGCGCCAGTCGAAAAAATCCCTGCCCTTTTTATATCGGCAGATATATACACAGCTGCTATCCCCACCCTTTTGGTAAAAGTATTCAAAGGAAAATCCCTTTTCCAAAATCGGCGCGGTGAGCGCTTTGATCGTTTCCGCGGAAATTACTTCGTTCATATCGTCTTTTTTGTGCTTCAACGCGATACGGTATGGGGGATTTACTGTAATACCGCTTTAATACGGCGAATACCGCTACCGCAGCTTTGCTCTTTTTGAATCTTGAATTTGCCGAGTTTGCCCGTCGATTCCACGTGTGGACCGCCGCAAATTTCTTTGGAGAAATCCCCGATCGTGTACGTTTTTACCACTTCACCGTACTTGCTCTCGAACAAGCCCGTAAACCCTTCCGCTTTCGCTTCGTCCAAGGTGATTTCTTTCATTACAACGGGAATATCCTTTTCGATCACTTCGTTGACGAGATCTTCCACCGCCTTGATTTGCTCCGCCGTCATCGGTTGGGGCAGGTTGAAATCGAAACGCAATCTCTCTTCGGTGATGTTCGAACCTTTTTGGTTGACGTCGGGCGAGCATACTTTTTTGAGCGCCGCGTGCAACAGGTGGGTTGCCGTATGCAGCGCCGTCGTCGCTTCTTTATGGTCGGCAAGACCGCAAGCAAATTTCTGTTCGCTGCCAGCCTTACTCTTGCTTTGATGCTCTTCAAACGCCGCTTTGTATCCGTCGATATCCACGCCAAAGCCACGTTCTTTCGCCATTTCGTCCGTGATCTCCACGGGGAAACCGTACGTGTCGTACAGGTGGAACGCCTGCTTGCCGCCGATCACCTTTTCAGGCACGTATGCAGGATCTTTTTGCGCCATAAACGCGTTCTTTCTCTCGATGCCGTTTATGCATTTTTCAAATTCTTTCAAACCCTGTTGTAATGTCTTGGTGAATTTCGTTTCTTCCTTAATCAGCTCTTCGGCAATCTTTTCGCGGTTGATATTCAGCTCGGGATATACGTCTTTATAATATTCGATAAACGCCGCGGAAATCTTCGCAAGGCTACCTTCGGGCAGCTCAATCTTCCGTCCGTAGCGCACCGCGCGGCGGATAATTCTGCGCAAAATATACCCTTGATCGGTGTTCGAAGGAACAATGCCCTTTTCGTCGCCGAGCATAAACGTCGCCGTGCGGCAATGATCGAGCAGCACGCGGAAAGACTTCGTCACTTCTTCGCTCTCGCCGTACGTCTTGCCCGTCAATTCTTCGATCGTCTTGATTGCATTTTCAAAAATGTCCGTTTCGTACACGCTGGATTTGCCGTTCAAAACGCACAGAGCGCGCTCCAAGCCCATACCCGTGTCCACGTTCTTTTGCGAAAGCTCGACAAAGCTGCCGTCCGCTTGCTTGTTAAAACGCATGAAAACGTCGTTCCAGATTTCGAGGAACGCGCCGCAGTTGCAGTCGGGATTGCAGGTAGGCGAACACTTCGGTTTGCGGATAACGAACATTTCGGTGTCCGTGCCGCAAGGGCCGGTCAAGCCGGCAGGCCCCCACCAGTTGTTTTCACGGGGCATATAATAGATATTTTCCTTTTTGATGCCTGCTTTTTCCCACAGCGCCGCCGCCTCGTCGTCGCGAGGAATCGTATCGTCGCCGCCGAATACCGTCACCGCAATTTTGTCCGAAGGAATACCCAGATATTTTTCGCCCGTCAAAAATTCGTAGCTCCAAGGGATCATTTCTTCCTTGAAATAATCGCCGAGCGACCAGTTGCCGAGCATTTCAAAGAACGTGCAGTGTCTTTCGTCGCCAACGTCGTCGATGTCGCCCGTACGTACGCATTTTTGCACGTCGGTCAAGCGCGTGCCAGCAGGGTGCTTTTCACCGAGCAAATAGGGCACGAGGGGGTGCATACCTGCCGTTGTAAACAGAACGGTAGGATCGTTTTCGGGAATCAAAGACGCCGAGGGAATAACCTTATGCCCACGGTCCTTGAAAAAGTTCAGATACATCTCTCGTAAGGATTGTCCAGTATAATTTTTCATAGTCTGTCCTTTTTTAGGTTAGATTTTCTCGTCTTTTTACATTATAAATGTAAAACGGAGTATTTGTCAAGCGATAGGCGCGCCGCGGAGACAAATTTTTTGCGACGCATAAAAAAGAGCCGACAGTTTTTATTGTCAGCCCTTTTTTATTTTTATATTTACAAAGTCACTTCGCCGTCGATACAGATAACCTTTTTTATAGGAGTATTCAGGCTCCAGCTCATTCCCTTTTCGACAACGCCCCATTGTTCCACCGTGCCGTCAAACGCAAACGTTTTCAAGACCCTGCACCCATTGAACGCATACGCACCAATGGTCGTCACGCTGCTAGGAATCGTAATTTCCGTTAAGCTTGTGCAGTTATAGAACGCATACTCGCCGATACTGGTAACGGAATTGGGAATGATTACTTCCATCAACTTGTTGCGGTGTTGCAACGCTTTACTGCCAATAAATTTACAGCCGTCTGCAATGTTTGCCGAGGTAATATCCATTGACTCCGTGCCCATCAAATATATGTACGGGTTATTTTTATTGCCTATATATCTTAAACCGTCTTTGATATTATATTGCAAAGCACTGCACCCATAAAACACGTACTCGCCTATCGTTTGAACAGAATCAGGAATCAAAATTTCGCTCACTCCCGTGCAATTAGCAAACGCATAACCGCCAATTTCCGTTACGGAATTGGGGATTATAATTTCCGTCAAGCCGCTGCAGCCGTAAAATACCCCGTAGCCAATGTTCGTAACGCTATTAGGAATACTCAATTTCGTTATTTTGCTACAATTTTGGAAGGCATACATCCCAATACTCGTTATCCCGTCGCAAATTTCAACGTCCGTTAAAGCCGTGCAACCTCGGAACACATAATCGTCAATGCTCTCACCCGACGTAATCACTACTTTTTGCAGTTTCGATTTGGAGAGATTACTTATTACGTTGATAGGCGCTGTTACACTCACTAAGTTTTCACAACCGGAAAACGAACCTTCATTGATACTCACCACGCTGTTAGGAATAACAATTTCCGTTAAATTGCTGCAACCTGCGAAAGCGGATTCATCAATACTTGTTACGCTATCGGGGATAACCACTTCTTTCAACGTACTACACTTATAAAAGGCTTTTTTACCGATGGTCTGCAATTGACTGTTTTCGCTGATACATACATTTGTTAAGCTGCTACAACCACTGAACGCGTTCTCACCGATACTCGTTACGCCGTCGGGAATAACAATTTCCGTTAAGCCGCAACCTGAAAATGCAGACACTCCAATGCTCGTAACGCCTGTTCCAAGCACTACCTTTGACAACTTAGGACAAAGCAAGAAAGCGTTATCACTAATACTCGTAACGCCGTCGGGGATGACGATTTCCGTTAAAACACGGCAATCCATAAACGCACTTTCACCAATGCTTGTAACGGAATCAGGAAGAACAAGCTGCGTTAATGCGATACAGTTATAAAAAGCTTGTATCCCAATAGATTGCAACTGACTGTTTTCGCCAAACGACACCTTCTTCAACGCACTACAACTATAGAACGCATCATTACCAATACTCGTCACGCTGTCAGCGATTACAACCTCCGCTAAATTGCTACAATGACTGAACGCTTGCGCCCCTATACTCTCGCCCGACGTAATCACCACTTTTTGCAAATTCGACGTGCCCGTAGTATATTTGTGTGGCAAATAAGGAAGCACCAACGCAGGACAAGTTATCTCCTTCAAGCTAGTACAACCCACAAACGTCCAATCCCCACCAATACTCGTAACCGTGTCGGGGATAACGATTTTCGTCAATTTACTGCAACCGTGGAACGCGGCGTCACCGATACTCGTCACGCCGTCAGGAATAATCATTTCCGTTAAACTGCTACAACCATAAAACGCGCTATCGCCGATACTCGTAATGGCGTCGGGTATTACAACCTTCGTTAAACTGCTGCAACCAGCAAACGCATTATTTGGAATAGCATTGCCTGACGTGATGGTTATCCTTTGAACGTAATGCATACTCAGATAAGGGGTAACGGCGGCAGGGCATGTCACGTCCGCCAATTTTTGACCAAACTCATTATCACCAATATCCGTGACGGTGTCGGGGATTACAATTTTTGTTAAATTGGTGCAACCATAGAAGGCGTTCGTCCCAATATGCGTAACACCATCAGGTATCACGACCTCTACCAATCCGCTACAGCTCCAGAACGCAGAATCGGCAATGCTTTTTAACTGCCCGCTTCCCCCAAACGTTATCCCAGTTAAACGATAGCACCCATAGAACGCCATCTCGCCGATATACTCCACTCCATCACCAATCGTCAAGCTCGTTAAATTCGTGCAGCTACTCAACGCCTGCGGTGCAATGATTTTACACTCATCCGTTATATTCGCCGTCTGAATCTGCTTGTTTGTAGGCGCTATTAAGCATACGTATGGATTATTTTCATTCCCTAAATATTTTAATTCATCTTTTATTGTATATTGTAATTGGCTGCAAGATTCAAACGCAGAATTGCCAATGCTCGTAACCGAATTGGGTATTACAATCGTTTCTAATCTGCTACAAGTATAAAACGCCCCAACCTCAATGCTTACAACACCGTCGGGAAGCACAATTTCCGTTAAGCCTTGACAACTTCGGAACGCATAAACCCCAACCGTCTTTAATTGACTGTCTTGACTAAACGCCAAAGTCTTTAAGGAGTAATTCCCGTCAAATGCACTCTCTGCAATGCTTGTAACAGGATATACCTCGTCTGAATATACTATTTCCGACGGAATTGTAGCCTCCGTAATCGTTTTTGGTTGTTTTGCGACCGTCGCTGCGCCCTCTTTAATACCGTAACGCAATCCGTCTATTACAACATATATGTATCCGTCGTCCGCCACCGTATTATTCTTGCAATCCCAAACCACGGGACAAACGGAAGAATTCCACGTGCTACTCCACGCGCTCGGTTGATTTGCAATCTCGCAATAAATTGTTAAACTTGTACAACCCTTAAACGCTTCGCTCCCCACGCTTGTTACGCTTTCGGGGATTATAATTTCCGTCAATCCGCTACAATTAGACAACGCCGAACCCCCAATAAATTTGCAACCGCTTTCTATGACAGCCGACGCAAGCCCCGTTGTATAACCTCTCAAATATAAATATGGATTATTCTCGTTTCCTAAATATTTTAATCCGCCTTTTTCGGTTCCTTGTAAGTTATTACACCCGTAAAAAGCATTATCGGCAATATCTGCAACGCTATCCGAAATAATAATTTCCGTCAATTTTTTGCTATCCCTGAACGCGTACTCATCAATTCTCGTCACGCCGTCAGGAATTCTAAAAGACGTTTCCGTTTTTCCAAGCGCATACTTGATCAACGTCGTACCATCCTTTGAGTAAAGATTTCCGTCCAACGATTGATACACAGTATTATTATTCTCTACTACCATTTCCGTCAAGCTGCTACAATTTTGAAAAGCAGAAGAACTGATATTCGTAATTCCGCTTCCTATAACCACCTTCGTCAACCCACTACAATTTTGAAAAGCATAGGAGCCGATGCTCGTCACGCTGTCGGAAATTGCAACTTCCATCAAGCCCGTACAATTGTAAAAAGCAAGTGACGAAATCTCCGTTATACCCTCGGGAATAACAAGCTGCGTTATAAGTTCGTTATTAAGATGTAAGTTTTTGGTGAAATACAAGGGATTTGCCATAGCATTCCCAAACGAAACGTTACACCAAGCAGCCAAATCTTTTATATTGACTTTCTTTAACGTAGTACATCCGTTGAACGCATTGTTTCCAATGCTTACGATGCTGGCAGGAATAGTGATCGCGGTTATTTTACGGTTATTAAAGGCTTTTGCCCCTATGCCCGTCACGGGATAGTTTTCATAAGTTGCGGGAATAACGACATACGTATCCTGACAGCTGCCCATCCCGGTTACCGAATAAGATTTCTCGTCCGCATTTAAGGTAAATTGCAAACCCTCGCTCGCAGGTCTTTCCCACGTCATCGGGGGCAATTCAATAGAATCCACATCAGCATAGGATATAATAAAACGCATATATGCTACGCCGTCACCGTCAATCCCTTCCACGTTTTCGTGAATCGTTACCGTCTGTTCATACGAATACAACAAACCGTTCAAGAATTTTAATTCGATTTTGCCCGTTTCACCGTTGTCCGTTATATCCGCCTCGTATACGTATGTACCGTTCTCATACGTAAATGCCGCAAACATATCCGCAAAATACGCGATAGGTACACTCCTCATTGTCATAAATTCACCGAGCGTACCAGTAAATTCTGGTCCGTCAACGTTGAACGGATAGCACTCCCACGCGCTCTCGGTATTTTCTCTATACCATTGCATTGCCAGATCGTCTACGTATCCAATGTACATCTCGGTCATAAAATGTTCTGTATAGTTGTCGGTTATATTCGTTATGGTTGTCCCTGTCACGAGCTCATACCACGTTTTATTGGCAAGCTTCGCAGTTCCATTTCCCTTTTGTTCCAAATAGCTGCCGTATTCGTCTTCAGCTCTCAACGTCGATACGTAGCCTACCGTTGCGTTGGTTTTGCCGATACTGTTCGCTAGCGCCTTTTTCCAAGCTGCCTCATCCTGCACCGCTTCCCCTTTTACGTCCGTTTCGCCGCAGCCATTGTCGCAGGTCGCCGTCTGCTTGCCCGTTGCGTCGGTTTTGTAATCGGTAAAACTGTGCCCCGTCGCCGAGCCTTTGTCCGTCACCGTGTCCGTTTCGCCGCAACCGTTGTCGCAGGTCGCCGTCTTTGTGCCATCTTCCGTGCACGTCGCGTCGCCGTTAGAT
Organism: Clostridia bacterium; assembly: GCA_017467265.1. Classification (GTDB taxonomy): domain Bacteria; phylum Bacillota; class Clostridia; order Christensenellales; family Borkfalkiaceae; genus Scatosoma. The sequence continues at coordinate 14,177 of JAFTSO010000030.1, read as the reverse complement.
TTGTAATCGGTAAAGCTACAACCCGTCGCCGAGCCTTCGTCTATTTTCGTATCTGTTTCACCGCAACCATAGTCGCACTTCGCCGTCTTCGTACCGTCTTCTTTGCACGTCGCGTCGTTATTGGAAATATAATTTAAAAATTTATGCTCTAATTTCGAGCCCTCGTCCGTCACCGTATCCGTTTCGCCGCAACCGTAATCGCACCAAGCCGTCTTTGTGCCGTCATCCGTACACGTCGCGTCGCCGTTAGATTTGTAATCGGTAAATTCGTGATCCAACTTCGAACCTTCGTCTATCACCGTATCCGTTTCGCCGCAACCGTAGTCGCACCAAGCCGTCTTTGTTCCGTCATCCGTACACGTCGCGTCGCCGTTGGGTATGTACTCCGAAAAAGAGTGCGGACACTCTTCACTATCGTCAGGTTTGGACGGTCTGTCGGGGCCGTCTTCACCTCCCTCCCACGTCATCGGGGGCAATTCCCCAACGGTTGCATTGCCGTAGGAAATCGTCATCGAAATCGCCAAATTCTCCACGGCCGTCACACCGTCCTGCGTGTACGCAGAGCTCGTTTCCGAATCGTACGAATAGAGCAACCCGTCCACAAATTTCAGCGCCACCTTGCCGTAAGTACCGTCCTCTTCCATTTCAAACACGTACGCGTCGTCCACCTTTTGGAACATCGCATACATATCCGCAAAATATTCAGGGAAAATATTCGAGCAGTTGAGCATGCCCCCCACCGTAGCGCTAAACGACCGTTCTTCGTAAGCATAATAGGGAGCGCATTGCCACTCGCCACCGTTATAGCGATCCCACTCGATCGCTACGCCGTCCACGATGGAAATGTACATTTCGTTGACAAAATCTTCTTCCCCCGAAACAATCGTCCCGTAATCGTCGGGATAATAGTACGAAGCTACGCCCGTAGCATACTGGTGCACTTTTCCGTCCGCCACCTTTACCGTCGCGCTGCCCTCGTGGATCATATAATACTCGCCCATACGCTCTTCCGTTGTCGCCGTATAGGTAGCCGCCGCATTCGTCTTCGCCAAACTGTTCACGATCGCCTGCGTCCATGCGTTCGCATCCGCAATCGTTTCACCGCGAATTTCTTCACCCGTATGACCGCCGCTGCTGCTCTCGCTGCTTTCGCTGCCCTGTTCCATACTGCTTTCGCTGCCACCTACAATCTCCGAGCTGCTGCCACCCTGTCCGCTGCTTTCGTTGCCGCCTTTATCGCCGCCGCACGCCGCAAAACCGAGCGAAAGCACCACGCCTAAACACAAAGTAAAAATCGCCGTTTTCTTACTCTTCATATTTTTACTCCTTATTTGCTCTCTTCGTTTAATTTTTCGTCAATTCGTAGCCCGTCTTGCTGTCCTTAACCGAATAGCCCATCTCGGCGAGCTTGGCTCTCAGCTCGTCGCTCTTCGCCCAGTCGCGCGCGGTACGCGCCGCCCAGCGTTCTTCCGCCACCGCTTTCACGTCCGCAGGAATTTCTTCCGCGTTCTTCTCTTCGTACCACGCCTTATACTCTTTGGAATTCTTGGTAAATATGCCCAGCAAAGCATAGGTTTTACGGATTTGTGCCGCTGCAGAAAGCGCCACGAAAAATCCCCCTGTCTTGCCCTCACCAAGCCATTTTTTAATATCCTTAAAATACCCGAAAAGGTTGGATAACGCAAGCGCAGTATTAAAATCGTCGCTCATACAAGCGTTAAACTCTTCTTCGATTTTTCCCGCGTATTCCGCAGCACGGAGCGCGTCCTCGTTTTCAATCGTAAGCTCCGCTCCCTTAAATTTGGACACCACCTCGTCTACGAGCGCGAGCTGACAATAAAACTCGTATAAATGTCTTTCCGCCTCGGGGAACAAATCGTCCGTAATATTGATGTCGTTGCGGTAGTTCGTCTGCAACAGCGCGAACTTGATCGCTTCGTCCGAATATTTTTGGAGCAGCTCGGCAAGGAGCAAACTGTTGCCCAGCGATTTGCTCATTTTTTGCCCGTTGACCTTGATCAAGCCGTTATGCGTCCAGTATTTTACAAAGGGCTTGCCCGTCAACGCTTCCGTCTGCGCGATTTCGTTCTCGTGGTGGGGGAAAATCAAATCTCTGCCGCCGCCGTGGATATCGATCTGTTCACCAAACGCCGCACGGTTCATCGCCGAGCACTCGATATGCCAGCCCGGTCTACCCTTACCCCAAGGGGATTCCCAGTAGATTTCGCCCGGCTTTGCACTCTTCCAAAGGGCGAAGTCGTAGGCGTTTTTCTTCTCGTCGTCGTTGTCCACGCGCACGCCGTCCAGCGCGTCCTCGATGTCGCGGTTAGACAGCCTACCGTACGCAGGGAAACTCTCCACGTCAAAATACACGTCGCCGTTTTTCGTGGAGTACGCGTGTCCCTTTTCAATGAGCGCAGACACGAATTCAATGATGTTTTCGATGTTCTGCGTGGCTTTCAGCCACACGTCAGGATCGTCCACGCGGAACTGCGCCATAATCGCGTTAATGTTCTCAATCATTTTCTCCGCGTATTCGTCCGCAGGAATACCCGTTTCGTGCGATTTTGCAATGATCTTGTCGTCCACGTCCGTATAGTTGCGCGCGTACGTCACGTCATAGCCTAGCTTTTTGAGATATTTACGCATAATATCGTAAATCAACGCCTGATACCCGTGTCCGATATGCGCCTCGCCCGACACCGTAATGCCGCACGCGTACATCTTCACTTTGTTCCCGTTCAAGGGAATAAATTCTTCCTTTCTCTTGGATAACGAATTGTAAATTTTCATAGTCTATCTCCTATTCGTTGCATACCGTATATGCCCGTTTTATTTTTTCTTGCTCCGTTCTTCTTCGGCTTTTCGTGCCGCCTCTTTTGCCATTTCTTCCTTCGCTTCGTGCGAGAGCGCCACCGTTGCCACCAGCCCTGCGTGGGTGGGATCTTGCTGCATTTCTGGCGGTCTGATCCGCACGATACGCCCCGGCACACCCACCACCGTCGCGTACGGGGGGACTTCCTTTAACACCACCGCGCCCGCACCGATCTTTGCGCCTTCTCCGACGGTAAATCCGCCCAAAACCTTCGCGCCTGCCGACAGCGTGACGTTCTCCATAATCGTAGGGTGGCGTTTGCCTCGCTCCTTGCCCGTGCCACCCAGCGTGACGCCCTGATAGATCACCGTGCCCTTGTGCACTTCCGCCGTTTCGCCGATCACCACACCCGAACCGTGGTCGATGAACACACCCCCTTCGATCTTCGCCGCAGGGTGTATCTCAATCCCCGTGAAAAAACGCGCCATCTGGCTGATAATACGCGCGATGAGCTTTAACTTTATTTTGTGGAAAAAATATGCTACCCTATGCCACGAGAGCGCGTGCACGCCCGAATAGGTGAGCCAAATCTCAAACCAGTTTCGCGCCGCAGGATCGTTCTGCTTTGCCGCTTTAATGTCAGCTCTTAGATTTTTGAACCACATAATTCAGCACTCCTTTTTGCCTTTCTTTTGTTGCGTTAGAATTAAAAAACGCCTTTACACTATATTACCATAGTATAAAGGCGCATCACAACGCTGTTCCACTTTACTTCGAAAAACCAAAAGTTTTTCCTTTTACGCCCGATAACGGGGGCTGCCGCAGAGAGTTAATCTGTCCTAATCACGCAGGAACGCACTTTCACCGATGACAAGGACGGTGCAACGCTTTCAGCCTACGGCGTTGCTCTCTGTTTGCGTCCCCTTTCTCGGGTACTCTTTTCCTGCTCGGATATTCAATTTTTAGTTATTATAGCACACGAAACGTAAAAACGCAAGCGTTTGCGCGCAATTTATCGTAAGAACCGATCCGCCGCTAAAAACAGATCAAAGGCTCTTTAAGAACAAATTCGCCACTTTGTATTCATCGAACGCACGCGCGATCATTACGGGATTGGACACGCGCTCCTGCAACAGATAGGACACCACGACGTCCTTGACGTACTTATAGTCGAATTCGTACTCGCACAAATTGAGCAGCGCCTGCGCGTCTTGACAGGAAAATCCGCCCGCGAGCGCCAACGTCAAGATCAGGTTTTTCGACGGCAGGTATTTGCCCTTGCGTATCCCTTGCCAGATTTCAGGCGAAATCTGTACGCTTTCCAGCACGTCGGCATCCGACAGCTTGTATTTGCTAAGCAGCACGTTCAACGTTTTGTGGGGCGCGTATTTAGAGAATACGTTCTTAATCCGTCTAAAAATCCAAATCGGTCGGAAGGAAAAGGAGAACGTCACGTCTGTCATACGCTCTTTGAGCGCCGCCAAAATGCTCGCCTTGTTCTCCTGACGGGAAAGGCTCATCGTCTCCGCAGGCAGGGTATAGGCATACGTTCTGCCGTCCGCGCGGATCTCCGACGCCTGCATCATCGGCATTTTATAGCCGGGCAGCAGACACAGCTTATCGTAATTTGCATATTTTTCGCAAAAATATTCGTCCAACTGCAAAATAAATTCGTCCATCGTACGTTCTCTCCGTGTTTCTTCTCTATCATTATACACAGTTTTGTAAAAAACCGCAAGCAAAAATAGGTGAAATTTGCGATCATACCCCCGTCACTTTGCGATTATTTTGTAAAAGAAAGGACATGAAAAATGTAAAAAACGTTCGTTTTTCCTGAAAAATTCTCAAAAAAGTTGTGAAATGCGGCGTTTTTTTCGTGCATATGCTTGCAATTTTGTGAATTTTGTGCTAAATTTGATATAGAAAATACCTTTCACAAAAACAAGGAGTACGAACGATGAAACGGGATCGCATACAGGAAATCGCAGAGCTTTTGGACAAGCGCGGCAAACTCACGCTCGAACAGCTGGAAGAACATTTTCCGCGCGTGTCGCAGATGACGCTCCGCAGAGATCTTTTTCAGCTGGAAGAGGAAGGCAAAATTATCCGCGTGCGCGGCGGCGCTATGTCCGTGCGCGAAGTGCAGAAAACTTCGGGTGAGCCTTATACCAAAAGGACGACGATCCACACCGACGAAAAGATTGTGATCGCACAAAAGGCAGCTGGACTTATCGACGAAGGCGCTTCGCTGTTTTTGGACGGCGGCACGACGGCGTTGTACCTTGCCAAGGAAATGCCCGATCGCTATTGCAACGTGTTTACCAACGGGCTCGCGGTCGCTACCGAGCTGGCAAAAAAGAAGAACGTGGTCGTCAGCCTGCTCGGCGGTCAGCTCATCAAGGAAAACCTTGCCACGGCGTCCTCCTTCTCATCGCTGTATTTCACGGACACGAATTTTGAAATCGCAATCATTTCCGCCGCGGCGTTCACACCCGAAAACGGTTTTTCGTGCAGCTCGCAGATGGAATCGGAGCTACTCCGCGTGATTTGCAAAAAGGCAAAATTCTTGTATATGATGCTGGACAGCTCGAAAATCGGCAAGATCAAGCCCTACACGTTCGCGCGCGCGGAAGATATCAACGTCTTGATCACCGACGACGAATTCCCCGACGCACTCAAAGAACAGTTTAAGAGTATGGACATCGTCGTGATTTGACGGTACTTTAACAAAATAATACCCCCGAACCTATGGTTTCGGGGGATTTTTATATAAAAGGGCGAAATGCACACACACGAGTGTGGTTAAGTGCGGAGTTGCGAGCGATACGCGAAGCCGCAAAGGAGCGTACAAGTAGTACGTGACCGCGCGGCAACGCACGTAATCTGCGCACGATTGGTCGGGTTAAAAACGGCGTAGGTGCGAGCAGTTCAAGGCGCGGCGTGGGAGCGTACCGAGTAGTACGTGACTGCGCCGCAACGCACGTAATCTGCGCACGATCGGTCGGGTTAAAAACGGCGTAGGTGCGAGCAGTTCAAGGCGCGGCGAGGGAGCGTACCGAGTAGTACGTGACCGAGCCGCAACGCACGTAATCTGCGCACGATTGGTCGGGTTAAAAACGGCGTAGATGCGAGCAGTTCAAGGCGCGGCGAGGGAGCGTACCGAGTAGTACGTGACCGAGCCGCAACGCTGAAATGCGACGCAGATACGTCGTTTTTTTTACCAGTCCTGCTTTTTGAGGGACTTATCCTTCACATCATCATAATAGGCGAAATATTTTTCTTTGAAAGCCGCAGGGGTTAAGGGCAATTCGTCGCCGTCCGCTTTCATACGCTCTAACAAATCTTGCAATTCGTCAGGCGTAAAATCCGCCAAATCGGTTTCTTCACCGTATTGTTGCAACAGTTTTAAAAGGTCTAATTCCGACATTTTCTCTCCTTAAAAACCTTACAGTTCCACCTTGATATGCTCTCCGCGGAAAGGCACGGTGATATGCGTAAACCCGATTCGTTTGAGCATATCTACCACCTCTTCGCGTTTATCCGCAACCCGTTCCTTAAAATGCGCATCCGAGCCAAACGAAATTTTCCGTCCGCCGAGCTCGTAATATCTTTGCAAAATATTTTCGCTGGGCAAGGTCATCGTTTCTCGCATTTTGCTCGCGGAGTTGACTTCCAAAATTTTGTCCTTGGCGATCACCGTTTTCAAAATATCGTCGATCTCCGCGCCAAATTCCTGCAAGGAAAAGCTCCGATCGGCATACGGCACGTACCGCGCAATATACCCGATATGCCCCACGACGTCATAGGGGTAGGGCGCGTCCAAGCTACGGCGGATCAGCCCCAAATACATACGGTACGTCGTCGGCTTGTCCTCTGTGTACGTATAGCGGCAAAAATCCTTCCCGTCCCCACAATGCACGCTGTTGATTACGAAATCAGGACGGAATTTTTCATAAATTTCCAGATATTTTTTTTGCACGTCCGCGTTGTCCGAATAGCCAAACTCCGCACCCACGCATACGTTCAGCACCCCTTCGTAGTCTTCCTGCGCGTGCCGCGCACCATGAAAATAATCGGCAGGATCGGCATTTTTGACCAGCGCGATTTCTTCGTCGCTCATCTGGAACAAGTCGTAATCGAGATCAAAATGATCGCTGATCCCGTAAAAAGTCAGCCCCTTTTGCCGTGCCGTTTCCAGCATCGTTTCGATTTTATCCTTCGCGTCGTGCGAAAAGGTCGTATGCGTATGCATATCGGTTAAATATTTTGCCATCGTCTTGCCTCGCAACCATAAAAATTCTACTATCGCCACCTATTATAGCACACGTTTATTCTTTTTTCAAGCGCGCAACGCCTTGCAAAAAATAAATTTTTTCCACGTCTGCTTTTTTTTGGAAAAATCGCGCCCGTTTTCCCTCCCTTTTGCCGAGATTTTCCTGCCTTTCCTGTGTTTGACTATTGACGGCGCACCGCTCGTGCGGTAGAATATCGTCAGCGCGATTTTTGCGCTCGGTATTTTTTACACGGAGAGAATAAAACTATGAAAAAAAGAAAACTGTTATGCACCGCTATTTTGGCGATGCTTTTAATCCCGACCGCGACGTTTGCCGCGTGTAATCACGATACGTCCCCCACCATTTCGCAAAATGACAGCGAAATTTCCGCTATCTTGCCCGACACCGACACTCCAAACGGGAACGAGCAGGAGAGCAACAACGCACAAGGCTCGTCGCCAAACGTGAGCGAAAGCCCGAATATCCCCACTACGCAAAACACGCAATACATACGTTGTACGGGAGACAGTGTTCGGCTGCGCTCGGGCGCAGGCACGGAATATTCCGTCCTTGGCGTAGCGGAAAAGGGCACGTCCTACGTCGTTTTGGGCAAATCGGGGGGCTGGTACAAGACCTATTATCGCGGCAAAGTGGCGTATATTTCCGCATCCTACGTTTCGGTGTTTTCAATGGCGCAAACGGACGAACGCACGGAAGACGTGCTGGCAGAGGGGTACAAGCTCATCGGCGTGCCGTACGTGTACGGCGCGGTGCGTTTGCACGACGGAAAAGGGAACTTTCTCAAAGGGTTCACCGCGCAAAAATTCGACTGCTCGTCGCTCATACAATACGTCTTTTACCAAGGCGCAGGCAAGGTGTTGGACGTCACCACGCGCACGCAGGTAAAGCAGGGAAAATACGTCGCCCGTAGCGCTTTACAACGGGGTGATTGTATCTTTTTCACCAACGAAGAACGACAATACAAGACGGGTGTGGAGCGCATCGGACACGTTGCTATTTATCTGGGCGACGATTACATTTTGCACACGGCGTCCGATTACGCCCGTATCGAAAAAATGACCGCCAAACGCTGGTCGTTTTACGTCGAAGCGCGGCGGTTTTTATAAAATTTTCAGTACGTTGCGCCGCGTTATTTTCGCTCGGACAGCGCGGTAGCGGTGAGCAAATACACTTTGCGCGCCCCTGCGCCCGTCAAACGCCGCGCACACTCACTCCCCGTCGCGCCCGTCGTCATAATATCGTCCACCAGCACAATGACACGATCTACGCACGCCTTCCGTTTGTGTACGTGATACACGCCTAGAACGTTTCGTGCACGCGCACGCGCGCCCATATGTTTTTGCTGTGCCGTTTCACGGCGTTTTTGCAAAATATCCGTGTCCAACTCCGTGCAAAATCCTAGCTTTTCCAGCTCTTTTTTTGCGGCAATCGCCAAGCGCTCCGCTTGATTATACCCCCTTGCCTTTTTCGCCGCCACGGTCATCGGCACAGGCACGATCAAAATCGGCTCGCCCCGTTCCCCGTCATAGCGCGCGGCAAAGCTACGCGCCATTTCCTCGCCAAAGAACAGCGCCAGCTCGGGCACTCCGTTCTTCACGCGATTGATCATCGACGCCGCGCTTGCCCGATAGACAAACGGCGTGATCCCCTTTTCAAAACTCGGCGCGGCGGCTTTGCACTCCAAACAAACCCCTTCGGCGTGCGTTTCTCTGCCGCATTTCTCGCAAAAACGCTCCCCAATACGGGGCAAGTGCGTTTCGCAATCGTTGCAGAGCCGATGCACGGGATAGTCAAAGATCTCCGCACCGCAACCGTCGCACGTATAGCCGTGCTCCGCCGTTGCCGCGCGGATTTTTTCTGCTATCTTTGCAAAAAAATTCACTCTTCGCCACCCCCCTTTTTTAGAATAAAAAAAGGCGCACGAGCCGTTCATCGCGACACGTACGCCGTCTTTTTAATTTTTCGCCGTATTTTCCACCGTGCTTTCGGCGGTATTTTCCGCCGTCACACCATCGCCCAGCATTTCGCTTGCAGCGTTCTCTGCCGATTTTTTGCGTTCATACCGCACGAGCAGGTATGCGATCACCGCGCCCACAACAAACAACACCGCACCGATCCCCACCGACAGCGCAATCTCCGTTCCGCTCACGTTCCCGTGCGCCCAGTCGTAATACACCGCCATAATGTCGCCGTTGCAGAACATCGAAAGAAGAGAGCCAAGCGACATGCCCACGATCATACAATAGGACGTGTGGCGCGCTTTCGTGAACAGATAGGTCAGCAGCTTAGAAAAAGTGAACAGTCCAAGCAAAAAACCGATCGCCAGCCCACCGTACACCAGCATCACCAGCGGATTTTCTTCCTTCCAAAAGGTCATACTAACGCTCTGCGTCAGGCTCTTGTACCAGCCCACAGACATCAGGAACGCACTCGCGCTGAGCCCCGGTACGATCTGCGTAATCCCGATCACGAACCCGATCACCACCGCCAAAAATACATGCCCGATTTCAAATTCCAAGAAGATATTCCCTGCAAAGCGTTCACTCTCGCTCACGATCGTTTGCACCGACGAGAGATCGTTGGCTTTGAGCACCGCCGACACACAACCCAGCGCAATAGGAATACACAGCCCGACCGCAAACAACGCTACGCGTTTGGGGGTGATTTTCGCGCCTTTTACTTCATCTTTCACCGCAGGGAACGCGCCGCACATCAAGCCTGCAAACAGGCAAACAACCGCAAACGTGTTGATTTCCAGCAGCTTTTGTACACCCAAAAAACCGACGGCAAACCCCAGCACTGCGCCCAGCGCAATCGGCAATAAAAAGACGACGCATTTTTTGAACTTCTTGAACAGATTGCCGATCGCATACAAAAATTGATCGTACAATTTGAAAATGATCGCCACCGTCGAGCCGCTAATGCCCGGGATAATCACCGCAAGACCGATGATAAAGCCCAAAATGCCACTCTTGCACCACGTCTTTTTGTTGTATTTTATCAGTTCCATTTGCAAATCTACTTGCGACATATATTTCTCCGTCGAAGGTATTTTTATCAGTTTTTATGCGCGAAAACGCGCCAAAGCGAAGCACACGCAACCAATGCATGAAAGAGTGTCGATTTCGCAGACGAACGTTTGCGGTGCTGTACGAGCTTTCCCTGCTCAATCTCGTTCATTGCGTACCGTATAGGGGGTTTTTATATTTTTTCAGCCTGTTTTGCCTGTATTTTAACTCGCTTTTTATTCTGCACGCTTACGATAAGGAGCAACACCACAACAGCAAAGAGCAAACCGCACACACCCCCTGCCATATCTACGCACACGTCGTAAAGCTCCGTACCGCGATCAGCGACAAAATATTGCAACGCTTCGTCCACGATCGGCACGAACGCAACGCCTGCGAGCGAGAACCAAATCCCTTCTTTTTTCCACGAGTACGACGCGATGCACCAGAGCAATAGCGCTCCGAAAAGCGCGAACTCCGCAAAATGTGCGAACACGCGCACGTAGGCGTGCAGGCGATCGTACGCATCCCCCGTCGCCGTTGCGATGGGCGAGTTGGGTGCGATCACCGAAGCTACGTCCTGCACTACGTTCACCATCGTGGAACTTTGCCGTGCCGATTGCGCCCCTGTTTTGAGCGAGTTAGAAAAGATAAAGAGCAGCATTGCAACGCACGCCGCGGTCAAAAAAATCCGCAGCGCCCATTGTAAAATCTCTCCCTTTTTGATGCCTTTCAAACTCATAGTTATATTATACGCGAAAAATATGCTTCGGTCAATATATTTTCTCCGTTTTTCGTAAGGAATTTTAACGATTTTTTTACAATATCCCACCAAAAACGGCAATTTTTCGCAAAAAAATGCAAGAATGTTACGCTATAATACCGTTATAAAATCTTTTTTTCGGTGATGGTATGAATTACGTCAAAAAAATGTGTATTCTGCGACAGATTAAACAAGGCTTTTCGGGGGACGGCAAAGCCCTTTCGGGGCTGGTCAAGATCGAACAGTACGGCAAAAATCTCGCAATCGAAGTGTCGATTATCAACTTTGCCCCCCTTTCGACAGGGGAATATTATTGCCTATTATCCGACGGGAAAGGTCGGACGGAAATGCTCTCTTTGCGCGGCAAAAGTATGTTCAATATCCTTTCCGACGTTGATATTTCGGGCGGTTTTTGCGCGATTGTATGCTACGTAAAAAACGACGTCGTGCCCATCGCATACGGGATCAACGGCAACGGCACGTACGACTGGCGCACAATCCTAAACGCAACTCTGCCCCCCGTTTTCCCTAAAAAGAAAGCGACTTTTGACGATCGTGGACAGGTCGAACGTACGCCTGCCGCCAGCCAAAATGCAGGTGATTTTATCGCGGCTGCACCGCCAAAGTTTGCAGACAAAACGCAAAATGAGGGGGGACGGGTCGCAACGAACGCAAATTCCGCGCCGCTTGCGGCCGATATAAAGAAAGAAGAACCGCAGTCAACGGGCTATGACGACGAAAAAATCGTCACGGAAAATTATTATCAGGAGCAAAACAATGAACAAGACGTCCTTTCAAAAGATCGCGAAAATGCACACGCTAAAAGCACAATGGAAACAGTCGAAAAAGACGGGACAACGGCTGCGGACAATGGAGATGCTGATTGCGTACTCCACCCGTTTGAAACGGGCGGCGACGGGTACTATTTATCCGTAAAAAACGAGATTGACGAGTTGTTTGCTACATATCCCAAGGACGACACGCTCACAGGCGCGTTTTCGTGTAGCGAGTGGGTGCGCATCAAGGGCACGGCGAAAGATCCGCAATATCTCGTCGGAGTGCTCTACGAAGACGGTCGGGCAAAATATATCTGCTACGCCCTCGCGGCACAGGACAAAGATTCTCCCCCCGACGAAATCAAAAACGTGTGTTCGTTCGTACCCGTGTCCGCCCTTTCTGAAAATATCGGCTTTTTTGTCATCTTCCAGAGCTCCACGGGCGGCGAGTGTATCAAACCTGAACAGATATAATATTTCATTGCAAAACGAAAAAGCACGGCTTTCACCGTGCTTTTTTATAGCAACTTTTTCTCTGAAATTTAATTCATCGCGTATCGTGTATGCCCATTTTGTTTTTTCTCCTACATTAGAAGAACTCTTCTTCCAGCATCGCGCAAAGACAATGATATACGGGCAAGTGCAATTCTTGCACCTTAAACGTTTCCTTTTCGGGCACAATGATAGACGCGTCGGCAATCGCTTTCAGCTTGCCGCCAGTGCCGCCTCCCAAAAAAACGACAGACATACCCTTTACTTTCGCCACGTGTGCCGCATAAGCGCAATTTTTAGAGTTCCCCGAAGTGGATAACGTCAACAACGTATCCCCTGCTCTCCCCCAAACGCTGACCTGCTGTGCAAAGGTAAAATCGGGATTTTTGTCGTTCATATACGCCGTCGTAAAGGACGGATGACCGCACAGGGACACCGCAGGCAAGCCGCTCTCCAAATTCGCGCAAATCGTTTCACCCTCTTCGCCGCAATTCTTCAATGCCACCGCGTACCCATCAGGCAAGGGGCGGCATTTTTTGAAACTCTTCATCAGCTCGCCAACGATATGCTCGCAATCGGATGCCGAACCGCCGTTGCCGCAAAGATATACTCTGCCGCCATTTTCAAAACAAGTTTTCAAAATGTAAAACGCCTTCTCTACGTTCTCTGCCTGTCCGCACAGTGCAGGATACCGCTCGCAAAGCTCTGCCAAAATCTTTTTCGTACTCTCTTTCATATTCGTTCTCCTTACGCGTCCGCCACGGCAAGCGCCGCCACGTCGCCGATATTTTCACTCAATTTCGCAGGCACGATCTCACATACCGCCAGACTCGCCCACAACGCTTCGCGCTCTAAAACTTTTTGCATTGATGGAATCAGCAATTCCGACGAACGCATAAATACACCGCCCAAAACGATTTTTTCGGGGTTCAAAACGTCGATCATAATCGCCAAGCCCTTGCCCAACATTTCGCCGCTTTTCTCAAAAACACGTTTTGCAAACGGGTCGCCTGCCTTTGCCGCTTCGCTTAACTTTTTGGTCGTGATCGCGGTCACGCCCCCCATCTTTTCAATACAATCGGGGATTTTTTTACACCGCAAAGCCATTTCTTGTGCCAAGCGCGCAATCCCACCGCCGCTACAAAACCCTTCAAACGAGCCGTGCTTTCCAAAGCCGATCGGGCCGTTTTTCGCCAACCGAATATGCCCTGCCTCGCCAGCGTTATCGTTCGTTCCGCTATACAATTTTCCGTCCAAAATCAGCCCTGCACCAAGCCCCGTACCAAAGGTAAAGAAAATCATATTGCGCGTGCCTTTGCCCGCGCCGAATTTCCACTCCGCAACTGCGCACGCGTTGGCGTCATTTTGCAACTTTGCCGATAAGCCAAATTCATTTTTCACGTAATCCACAATGGCAAACCCGTGCCAGCCCTTGGCAAGGTTGGGCGGACAAACGATCACGCCCGTTTCGCTGTTAAGCGGACCGCCGCAGCTAATCCCAGCCGTCGTTGCTCCCGTTTGTTCTATCCATTTTTTTACGTGCGGCGCTAACACGCCCAGAGTTTTCTGCGGAGAATCGACCGTCGGCGTTTCTTCGCGCGCGACAATACGGATGTTTCCGTCCGCAATTTCGCCCAAAGACACCGCGCATTTTGTTCCGCCGATATCAAACCCGATACAATATTTCATCTTGCACCTATACCATTTTTATTTATCATCATTATAACATATCCGCAAAAAATATACAATATCTTGGACTAAGTTTCTACAAAACTTTTTGCAGCTCCCCTAAATGGATAAAACCTTTTGGCGTCTAATCCACCGTGCCGTCCGCGTAGGACGGATTTACCTCCGCTTTTCAAACAAAGAAAAAGGTCTTATCCAATCGGATAAAACCTTTTGTTTGAAAAGCGGCGATTACCTATCCTCCCGGCGGTTAACCGCAAGTACTTTCGGCGTAAAAGAGCTTAACTTCTGTGTTCGGAATGGGAACAGGTGGATCCTCTTTGCCATCATCACCGCTATGGT
>JAFTSO010000029.1 GCA_017467265.1 Clostridia bacterium | reverse complement strand
TTTCCCTGCGAAATGCTCGATCAAGATACCGATAAAACGCTCAATCGAGCCGAACGCTACGCGGTGTACCATAATCGGGCGGTGTTTTTGACCGTCCTCGCCGACGTATTCCATTTCAAAGCGTTGAGGAAGTTGGAAATCGAGCTGAATCGTGCCGCATTGCCACGTTCTTCCGATGGAATCTTCGAGGTGGAAGTCGATCTTCGGGCCGTAGAACGCACCGTCCCCTTCGTTGACAACGTAGTCAAGCCCAAGATCGTTGAGCGCGCTACGCAAAGATTCGGTTGCGATCTCCCAATCTTCGTCGCTACCCATACTGTTTTCAGGACGGGTGGAGAGTTCGACGTGGTATTTGAACCCGAACAGCGTATAGACTTCGTTGATAAGACGTACGACGCCTTTGATTTCGTCCTTGATCTGTTCACGCGTCATAAAGATATGCGCGTCGTCCTGCGTAAAGCAACGTACGCGGAACAAGCCGTGCAACTGTCCCGATTTTTCGTGGCGGTGCACAAGACCAAGCTCACCCATACGGATAGGCAAATCTTTATAGCTATGCGGTTCGTTTTTGTAAACCAGAATACTGCCCGGGCAGTTCATCGGTTTGATCGCAAAGTCTTCTTCGTCCACTTTCGTCGTGTACATATTGTCGCGGTAATGGAACCAATGCCCCGACGTTTCCCAAAGCGTGCGGTTGAGCATAATCGGCGTTTGGATCTCCACGTACCCTTCTCTGGTGTGGATCTGACGCCAGTAATCCACGAGCGTGTTCTTTAATACCATACCGTTGGGCAGGAAGAACGGCAAACCCTTGCCTTCGTTCATAATCGCAAACAGTTTGAGTTCTTTGCCAAGTTTCGTATGGTCGCGCTTTTTCGCCTCTTCCAGCATCGTGAAATACGCGTCCATTTCGTCCTTTTTCGCAAACGCCGTACCGTAGATACGCGTAAGCATTTTGTTATGCTCGTCACCGCGCCAATACGCGCCTGCGATGCTCGTCAGCTTGAACGCCTTGATTTTGCCCGTCGAAGGCAGGTGCGGACCGCGGCAAAGATCGATAAAATTGCCCTGCTTGTAAAAAGAGATCGTTTCCCCTTCGGGCAAGTCCTGAATCAGCTCCACTTTATAATTTTCGCCAAATTCTTCCATCAGCTTGATCGCCTCTTCTCTGGGCAGCGTGAAACGCTCGATAGGCAGATTGGATTTGATAATCTTCTGCATTTCGCTCTCTACCTTTACAAGGTCGGACTGTGCGATCGGCGTGACGAAATCCACGTCGTAATAATAGCCGTTTTCAATGACAGGGCCGATGGAGAGTTTGCAGGTGGGATATACCGTTTTGAGCGCCTGCGCCAAAACGTGTGCGCAAGTGTGACGATATACCTGCAAGCCTTCTTTGTCTTTGAGCGTGACGATTTCCAGATTGTCTCCGTCTTTGAGTTCGTAGGACAAATCGACGAGCTCGCCGTTCACCTTCGCGCAAATTGCGTTTCTTGCCAGCCCTTCGGAAATAGCCTGCGCCGCCGCAAATGCGGTAGCGTTTTCAGCGACTTCTAATCCGTCGCCGCTTTTGAGAATAATCTTCATAAGTTTTTCTCCTTTTTATGTGTCTTTTATTATTTTTTTCGATTTTTTCGGCAGAAAAAATAAAAATCCTTAAACTCTCCCTGTCGGAAAGTTTAAGGACGCATCATTTTGCGCGGTTCCACCTTAATTGCCGTAGCCTGCCGTAGCCTGCTGCGACCGCTCTTTTTTCTGCTTGATTGTGATAACGCAAAGTGGTTTCGCCTTTCACCCACGTTTATCCGCCTTACAGCCAAAGGGCGGACTCTCTGCAAAACGCAAAGCGACGCTACTTGTCTTTACGTTTCTATTGTACCCCTTTTCTTCGCGTTTGTCAACGGTTTTTTACTCTGTTTTTTAACAAAATACACCCTTTTTGCCGTAATATTTTTTCAAAAACGCGCGCGTTTCCCCGTCCGTTTCCCCAAAACAGTACACGCGCTCCGCGCCGCCTAATATAATCTCGCCCACTACGCTCTCCACACCCGTCAAAAGACTGCGCGTGATCGGGCGGTAGTCGCTGTCATAGACTTTGCCCGATTTTACATATAGTTTCCCCTCGCCGTCATCCACCAAAAATTCTAAAAAGCCATCCGTGGCGCTCTCGCCCATATCCGTCGGAATATACTCCACAATCCCGTCCCAACGCTTTTTCAGCTCTTGCAAGCGAAAGTGGAAAACGCCGTCCAAGCAGTACTGCGAATAGCCGCGAATACGCTTTCGGATAAAGGCACGATCCTCCTTGTAATCAGCAGCGACAAGCGCCGTCAACAAGATACGTCTTTGGGGTTTTGTCAGCATAGGCAGGGGTAGGCGGCGGTTAAAATACTCGTATTTGTAGCCGATGGCAATTACGTCCGCGATATGTTCTTCGGCGAATTTTCGCACATACGGACAGTATTCCCGTTCGGCGGTGAATTGCAGGCGCGCGCAATCCCCTTGCCTTTGTAAATCACAGGTGGCGGGCAGAAAGGAAAATCGCTCCTTTACTTTGCCGTACAAATAGGACATATACAAGCCGTCAAAACCGTTTTGCGTAATCGTGATTTCTTCCATCACGATTATTGTATGCTGCAAAATGAAAATTATTTATCCGTTTGTGCAATTTCGTTGCCCTTTCCCCTTGTTTATTTGCTTGACTTGACGAGAAAAATGTTTTATAATAGGAAAACGGTATTATAATGAATACGTAGAATTTACGGTAATTAGTTGCGCGCCGCGTGTGCGCGCTGGGAGGTTTTCGGTTATGGATATGAAATCTGTTGAAAGCAAATGGCAAGCCAGATGGGAGAAGAGCAAACTGAACGTTTTTAACAAAAAGCGTATGGATAAAAAGCTTTACGTTTTGGAAATGTTCTCCTATCCCTCGGGCGCAAAGCTGCACGTCGGGCATTGGTATAACTACGGCCCTACCGATACGTATGCACGCTTTAAGAAGATGCAGGGATACGAAGTGTTCCAACCGATGGGGTTTGACGCGTTCGGTCTGCCTGCGGAAAACTACGCCATCAAAACGGGTATTCATCCCAAGGATTCCACCGAGAAGAACATCGAAACAATGGAACAGCAGCTCAAAAATATGGGCGCTATGTTCGACTGGTCGGCGGAAATGATCACCTGCAACGAGGATTATTATAAGTGGACGCAATGGCTGTTTGTACAGCTGTATAAAAAAGGTTTGGCTTATCGCAAAAACGCACTCGTGAACTGGTGCCCGTCCTGTGAAACCGTCCTTGCGAACGAACAGGTTATCGGTGGCGAGTGTGAACGCTGTGGCTCTACCGTCTTGCGTAAGGATATGACGCAATGGTTTTTGAAAATCACCGATTACGCGGAAGAGCTGTTGAAAGATCTCGACACTATCGATTGGCCGGAAAAGACGAAACTAATGCAGAAGAACTGGATCGGGAAATCGACGGGCTGTGAAATTCATTTTGAGTGCGAAACGGGCGATGATATTACCGTGTTTACGACACGTCCCGATACGGTATTCGGCGTTAACTACGTTGTGCTTGCTCCCGAACACCCCTTGGTGGAAAAACTGAAAGCGGCGCATCCCGAACGCGCGAAAGACATCGACGCATACGTACAGTATGCCGCTGAAGCAAACGATATCGACCGTCTTTCGACGGCACGCGAAAAGACGGGTACGTTCTCCGGCGCGTATGCGACACACCCCCTTACGGGTAAACAAGTACCCATCTACCTTGCCGATTACGTTTTGTATTCGTACGGCACGGGCGCTGTGATGGCGGTGGCAGCGCACGACGAACGCGATTATGCTTTCGCAAAAAAATACGGCTTGCCCGTCACGCAGGTCATTCAAAAAGTGGGCGGCGAAACGACCCTGCCTTATACCGAAGACGGTATTTTGGTCAACAGCGGCACGTTCGACGGTTTGTCCGGTGACGACGCACGCGAAGCGATTGCCGTGCACCTTTCCAAGATCGGAAAAGGCGGTAGAAAGGTAAATTACCGTCTGCGCGACTGGTCGGTATCCCGTCAGCGTTATTGGGGCGCGCCTATCCCTATGATCTATTGCGAAAAGTGCGGCACCGTTCCCGTTCCTGAAAAGGATCTGCCTGTAAAGCTCCCCTACGACGTAGAATTCCGTCCTACGGGACGCTCCCCTCTTGCAGGTCACGAAGGATTTATGAACTGCACCTGCCCTGAATGCGGCGGCAAAGCTACCCGTGATCCCGATACGCTGGACACCTTCGTATGTTCCAGCTGGTATTATCTCCGCTATCCCGAAGCGCACAACGACAAGCACGCGTTCACACCCGAAATCGCGAACAAAATGCTCCCCGTTGACGTATACGTAGGCGGTTCGGAGCACGCGTGTATGCACCTTTTGTACGCACGTTTTATTACAAAAGCTCTGCGCGATATGGGCTACGTCAATTTTGACGAACCGTTCAAGCGTTTGGTGCACCAAGGCATTATCCTTGGCCCTGACGGCAACCGTATGTCCAAATCGCACGGGAACGTCGTATCCCCCGATACGTATATCGACGAATACGGCTCGGATATGTTCCGTCTGTACCTGATGTTTGGATTCAGCTATACCGAAGGCGGCCCTTGGAGTGACGACGGTATCAAATCGGTGGCAAAATTTGCCGACCGTGTGGAACGTATCGTGTTGAAAGCAAACGAAATGAACGAAGAAGGCGCGCGTACGGATATTACGGCGGCGGAAAAAGCGCTCAACTACGCAAAGCATTATGCCATCAAAAACATCACGCGTGACGTCGAAGTATTCTCGTTCAATACGTCCGTAGCCCGTCTTATGGAATACGTGAACGCAATGCAAAAATACGACAGTGAAGTGGCAGACAAGAACGTGGCGTTCTACAAGGCTTGTGCGCTCGATCTCGTGCGTATGTTCGCCCCCTTCGCTCCGCACTTCTCCGAAGAGCTGTGGGAAATCTGCGGCAATAAAGACTCCGTATTTAACGAAAGCTATCCCGAATTCGACGAGAGCGCGCTCGTAAAAGACGAAGTGGAATATGCCGTACAGGTAAACAGCAAGATCAAGGCGAAAATGATGCTGGCGGAAAACCTTTCCGACGAAGAAATGCAATCGGCGGTCTGTGCACACGCAGAGATCGCTCCCCTTCTCGAAGGTAAAACGGTGAGAAAGTGCATCATCGTCAAAGGCAGACTCATTAACCTGATCGTCGGTTAAAAATATCAAAAACATGAAAACCGCCTCTTGCGAATTACTCGCAAGAGGCGGCTCTTTTTTGCTCTGTTTCTTATTTATTCAAAAGTTTAGACGTTGCCAAGGAAAGTGCGCCGAGAATCGAGCAGATACCAGCCAAAATTGCGCCGAAACCAAGACTCCACACCGCTTTCAAAGGTTCGTATTCAACCGTTGCGAACGCGCGAACGCAGAAGAAGAAAATCCCTGCAACCAACAGACATGCAACCGCGATCCACGTCATAAATTTGCCACCTTTGCCAAGGTATGTAAGCACCGCGACTACGATCCCTACGATCACCAAAACATACGTGAGCAAGTTCATGAAGGAGAACCCAAGCATAGGGATCTTCATGCCCGATACGTTCTTGTCATACCCGAACACCGTCGTAAAGCCGGGGAACTTGTCGCCGCTCTCTAAAACGATCGCAGGCAGGAACAGAGAGATCACCGCAACCAAACCGAGTACAGCGGCGATCACAGGAAGAAATTTTACAACTTTTTTCATCTGAAAAAGCCTCCAAAAATTTTTTTTGAAAGAGTTTTTACAATCTTTCAACGGAATTAAGAATAGCACTTTTTTCCACATTTGTCAAACGTTTTGTGGAGAAATTCTACATTTTTTATTATTTTTGTGTAAAATATTTTTTTCTACAAACTTCGTCTTGCTTTTCGACAAACTCTGCATTGTTCCCCCTTCTCCCTTTGTCATCAAAAATATTCAATCGCTCAATCGATAAATTTTTCTCAATTACCTTTTTGCTATTGACTTTACTTTATAAATATTGTATAATAATGATGTATGAGTAAAATCACATATCTACTTTAAGGAGGCAACTATGGCTCATTTACAAGCGGCGGCTGTAAAAAAGATCAACGAGATCTGCGACAGATACGCCAACGACAAAACACCGCTTATGATGATTTTGAGCGACATCCAAAAAGAATACGGATATATTCCGCTGGAAGTAC
The DNA here is from genome assembly GCA_017467265.1 of Clostridia bacterium. Lineage (GTDB taxonomy): Bacteria > Bacillota > Clostridia > Christensenellales > Borkfalkiaceae > Scatosoma. The sequence continues at coordinate 43,387 of JAFTSO010000029.1, read as the reverse complement.
AAGAAATCGTTTCCGCGCGCACGGGCGTTTCCGTTGCGGAAATCTACGGCGTCGTCACCTTTTATTCCTTCTTCTCGCTCACCCCGAAAGGGAAATACGTCATCGGCGTATGTCTTGGTACGGCGTGCTACGTGAAGGGCGCTCAGCAGGTCTTGGATAAATTCTCCGAGCTGCTCGGCATCAAACCCGGTGAAACAACCGCAGACGGCTTGTTTACTTTGGACGCTTTACGTTGCATCGGCGCGTGTGGTATTGCCCCCGCCGTCACCATTAACGGCAAGGTATATCCTAAATTGAGCGTGGATGCTGTCCCCAAGGTAGTGAAAGAATATAAAGATATGGAGGCAAACGCATAATGATTAAGAATTTTGATGAGTTAAATGCAGTTCGCAATAATTGTGCCGCTTGCCTTAGCGCGAAATTTACGGGGAGCGACAACAAACGTCATATCGTACTTTGCGGCGGTACGGGCTGTCTTTCTTCGCGCGCAGACGAAATCACCGCTGAATTCAACAAGATCATCGCGGAGAAAAATCTTGGCGACAAAGTGACCGTTAACCAAGTAGGTTGTTTCGGGTTCTGCTCGCAAGGTCCGTTCGTCAAAATTTATCCCGAGGATACCCTTTACCGTCTTGTTCAGCTCGAAGACGTAGCGGAAATCGTGGAAAAAGACATTGAAAACGGCGAAGTGATCGACCGTCTTTTGTACGTCGATCCCAACACCGCGGAAAAGGTCACCAAACAGGACGATATCAATTTCTATAAAAAACAGGTGCGTATTGCTCTGCACGGCTGCGGCAGTATCAACCCCGAAGATATCAACGAAAGCCTTGGTGCTGGTGCGTTCCAAGGCCTTGCACGCGCGCTCAAAATGAGCCGTGAAGACGTCATCAAAGAAGTGCTCGATTCGGGGCTTCGCGGACGTGGTGGCGGCGGCTTCCCGTCGGGAAGAAAATGGCAGTTTGCTTACGCGCAACCCGAAGGCGAAAAGTACGTCGTTTGTAATGGCGACGAGGGCGATCCCGGCGCGTTTATGGACCGTTCGATTTTGGAAGGCAACCCCCTTGCCGTAATCGAAGGCATGATGATCGCAGGGTACGCGATCGGCGCACAGAACGGCTATTTTTACGTGCGTGCGGAATATCCTATCGCGGTCAACCGCCTGCGCCTTGCGATCCAGCAAGCGGAAGAATTAGGCTTGCTTGGCGATAACATTTTGGGTACGGATTTCTCTTTCCGCGTGCATTTGCGTTTGGGTGCAGGTGCGTTCGTATGCGGCGAAGAAACGGCGCTGTTGAACTCCATCGAAGGGCAGCGCGGTATGCCCCGTCCCCGTCCCCCCTTCCCTGCTGTTAAGGGGCTGTGGGGCAAGCCTACCATTATCAACAACGTAGAATCGCTGGCTTGCGTGCCGTATATTCTGCGCGAAGGTGCAGCGGCGTTCGCGGCACACGGCACGGAAAAATCGAAAGGCACGAAGGTTTTCGCGCTCGGCGGCAAAATCAACAACGTCGGCTTGGTGGAAATCCCTATGGGTACGACCTTGCGCGAACTGATCTATGACATTGGCGGCGGTATTCCCGACGGCAAAAAATTCAAAGCGATTCAAACGGGCGGTCCTTCGGGCGGTTGTTTGACCGAAGAAGATCTCGACACGCCTATCGACTTTGATAACTTGGTTGCGAAAGGCTCGATGATGGGTTCGGGCGGCGCGATTGTAATGGACGAAGACAACTGTATGGTGGACGTTGCGAAATTCTATATGGAATTCATCTGCGACGAATCGTGCGGTAAATGTACTCCCTGCCGTATCGGCACAAAACGTATGCTGGAAATCCTGACCAAGATCACCGACGGCAAAGCAACGATGAAGGATCTGGAAGAGCTGGAAAACGTGGCAGAAAACGTCAAGAGCAATTCGCTCTGCGGCTTGGGACAGACTGCGCCCAACCCCGTTCTTTCCACCTTGAAACATTTCCGTGACGAATACGTAGCGCATATCGTCGACAAGAAATGCCCTGCGCATATCTGCAAGAACTTGATGGAATATACAATTGAAAAAGACAAGTGTTTTGGCTGCGGCGTGTGTGCAAGAGCGTGCCCCGTGAACGCGTTCATCAAGACCGATTACGTTGCACCTGGCAAAAAACTGCCTGCGTACACCATCGATCAGGAAAAGTGTATCAAGTGCGGTATGTGTATCGCTACCTGTAAGTTTAAGGCGATCATTAAAAAATAAGGAGGATATGGACAATGGCAAAAATCAGTATTAAAATTGAAGGTATCCCCTTTGAAGTAGAGGCAGGCTTAACGATTTTGGAAGCGGCAAAACAATGCGGCTTTGAAATCCCTTCCCTTTGCGCGTACAACCACGGCGAGTGTTCTAAAGGCTCGTGCCGTGTGTGCTTGGTCGAAGCGACGGGTGCGCGCGGTTTGGTAGCCTCCTGCGTATATCCCGTTGCGGACGGTATGGAAATCACCATTTCGTCCCCCAAGGCGACGGCAGCAAGAAGATCGTCCGTAGAGCTCCTGCTCTCTAATCACAATAAAAACTGCCAACAATGCGATAAAAACGGCAAGTGCGAATTGCTGCACGTAGCGAAGGTGACGGGCGCTCGCGACGATATGTATCAGGGGGAACAAACCCCGACGACGCTCGATCGTCTTACCCCGTCTATCGTGAGAGATACGTCCAAATGCATCCTTTGTGGCAGATGCGTAGAGAGATGTAAAAATGCGCACGGGCTCGGCATTTTAGGCTTTGAAAAGCGTGGCTTTAACACCATCGTTGCCCCTGCGGAAAACAGAAGTTTTGCTGCTTCCCCTTGTATCCTTTGCGGTCAATGCGTGAGCGTATGCCCTACAGGCGCGCTGATGGAAGTATCCGAAATTGATAAAGTTGACGCCGCTATGAAAGCTGGCAAGTACGTAGTCGTGCAGACCGCGCCTGCGGTGCGTGCCGCTCTCGGCGAAGAATTCGGTATGCCTATCGGGTCTTTGGTGACGGGTAAAATGGTGGCAGCGCTCAAACGCCTTGGCTTTAAGAAAGTGTTTGATACGAACTTTGCGGCAGATCTTACCATTATGGAAGAAGCGACGGAGCTGCTCAACAGAATCCAAAACGGCGGCAAATTGCCGATGATTACGTCCTGTTCGCCCGGCTGGGTGAACTATGCCGAATATAATTACGGCGACCTGCTCCCCCACCTTTCGTCCTGCAAATCCCCCCACGAAATGTTCGGCGCGATTTTGAAGAGCTATTACTGCGAAAAGAACGGCATTGATCCTAAGGATATGTTTGTCGTTTCGATTATGCCCTGTACGGCAAAGAAATATGAAAAAGAACGTCCTGAACTGTCCGTCAACGGACTTGCGGACGTGGACGCAGTATTGACCACGAGAGAACTGGGCAAACTGATTAAGCGTTCGGGGATCAATTTTGTAAAACTGCCCGATGCGGAGTTCGACAACGACGTGGTTGGCGATTACACGGGCGCTGGCGTTATCTTTGGAACGACGGGTGGCGTTATGGAAGCGGCACTCCGTACGGCAGCGTTCAAACTGACAGGCGAAGAAATCGATCGTTCTGCACTCAAAGAAGTTCGCGGTTTGAAAGGCATTAAAGAGGCAAGCTATAACCTTGGCGGCAAGGAAATTAAGGTAGCCGTAGCACACGGTATGAAGAACGCGAAAGTGTTGCTCGATCAGATCGCAAACGGCACAAGCGAATATCATTTCATCGAGATTATGGGTTGCCCCGGCGGATGCGTGGCAGGCGGCGGTCAGCCCTACGTTCAGCCCTGTTTCCTGCCCAACGAAGACGCGGATATTCTCGACACGTTCAAGGCTAAACGCGCGGCGGCGCTCTATCAGGAAGACGAAAGCAAACTGCTCCGCTGCTCGCATAAGAACCCCCAAATCGCAAAATTGTACGAAGAGTATTTGGGCGAGCCCAACTCGCACAAGGCGCACGAATTGCTGCATACGCACTATTCGGCGAGAGAAAAGTTCAGCAACTAAATTTTTCACGCAAGTGAAAACGGACGAGAGAAAACCTCCTCGTCCGTTTTTATTATATAAAGAAAAACACAAGCCTCTCTACAAGAAAAGCTTGTGTTTTTTCACTTGTAAAATCGTGTTGATTATCTCTGTACACGGCCGCTCGCGTCGCCGCCTGCAAGATTCTTCACTTCCGCAACGGATACCATATTGTAGTCCCCTTCAATGGAGTGTTTCAAACAGCTCGCCGCAACGGCAAATTCGATGGCACTCTGCGCATCATAACCGTTGACCAGCGAATAGATCAAACCGCCGCCAAAGCTGTCGCCACCGCCTACACGGTCAACGATGTGCATCGAATATTTCTTGGAGAAACAAGCCTCGCCGTTCGTGTAAAGCATACCCGACCAGTCGTTGTCGTTCGCGCTCTTGCTCTCACGCAGGGTAATCGCAACGCCCTTGAAATTAAATCTGTCCGTGAGTTTCTTGGCAACGGAAATGTAGCCGTTTCTGTCCAGCTTGCCGCCGTAAATGTCGGTGTTATCCGCTTCGATCCCGAATACGTCCTTTGCGTCCTCTTCGTTTGCGATGCAGTAATCGATATAGTGGCAGAGTTTGTCCATTACTTGCCCAGCCTTTTCTTTCGTCCACAGCTTTTTACGGAAATTCAAATCGCAAGAAATGGTAATATTTCTTTCCTTTGCGGCTTTACAAGCCTCCAAGCAGATCTCCGCCGTTTCGTCGGACAGAGCCGGAGTAATCCCCGTGAAATGGAACCACTCCACACCTTCAAAAATGCTGTTCCAGTCGAAATCCCCCTTTTTCGCCATTGCAATCGAGCTGTACGCGCGATCGTAAATGACCTTGGAAGGACGCTGGGACGCACCCTTTTCGCAGTAATAAATACCTACTCTTTCGCCGCCGCGAACGATCTTCGTCGTATCTACGCCAAATTTACGAAGAGAGTTAACAGCCGCCTGACCGATTTCGTGCGTGGGCAATTTCGATACGAACGCTACGTCCATACCGTAGTTTGCCAGCGACACCGCTACGTTCGCTTCTGCACCGCCGAAGGTCGCTTCGTATTTTTCGCTCTGTACGAAACGAAGATAGTTTTCAGGTGCAAGGCGGAGCATAAGCTCGCCAAAGGTTACGATTTTTTTCATTATATTTTCTCCTTACTTAATTTTCTTTTTTATCCAACGCAGACGTTTCTACATTTTGCACGTCCAACGTTTCTTTCTCTTTTTTGCGGATTACGGTATCCACGTCTGCCTGCAAGGACTGGAAGCCCTTGCCGCGCACTTCACTCGATTCGTTGATGATGATAAAGGCGTTTTGATCTATGGAATTTACCAGCATTTTCAGCTGCGTCAACTGACGGTTTTTTACGCAAGTGAGCAACACGTCGTGATCGTTGTGCGTGTACATACCTTGCCCCTGCATCATCGTCACGCCACGCGGACTCTTATGTACGAGCAAGTCGGATATTTCCTTGCCCTTATCCGTAATAATGATGCAAAGTTTGGATTTTTCCAAGCCTGTCAGCACAAGCTCCGACACCTTTGTACTCGAAAAAATTACAATGAGTGCATACAGCATATTATCGGGCGAACGAGTGACAATCGCACCCAAAACAACGATAATTCCGTCCAAAATCCCTACGCAAACGGGAATTTTCAGCACGGGGAGCAGGCGCGAAAAGACACGCCCTAACAGCTCTGTACCGCCGCTAGAAAACTCGAAACGAACAAACAGACCGATGCCGATACCCTGACACACACCGCCGTACAAGCAAGCGAGCAACGGGTCGGCTGTGATCGGCTTGATATACGCAAACAAATCGGTGATAACACCCAACGATACGATGGTAGCAAGACAGCGAACGATAAATTTCCAACCCTGCAAACGCAAACCAAGCAAAAGAATAGGCACGTTGAGCGCAATCAAGAGCATACCGATTTTCAGCTTTCCGTTCAATAGGTTCAGCATAACGGAAAGGCCGCTGATTCCGCCTGCGACAATTTTATTCGGCGCGAGAAAAAGGCTGGTACTGCAACCGTAAGCACAGCACCCGAGCAACATAAAGAAATAGCCTTGCAGTTCTTTCCAAACGCTTTTAGTTGTCATATTTTTCCAACGCTTCCTTAACAAAGAAACTGCCACCGATAGCAGCAATCTTATCCCAAGCCAAGAATTCGTCAATATTGTTTCTATCCACACCGCCCGTGGGGATAAATTTAATCTGAGGGAAGGGTGCTGCCAACGCTTTCATCGCTTTCAAACCGCCATAGACGTTCGCAGGGAAAAATTTCACCGTCGTGATCCCCAGCTCCAACGCTGCCATAATTTCGGTAGGCGTCACGCAACCGGGGTAATACGGGATATTCCGTTCATTACAAATCTTTGCCACGGAAACAGAAAGGCCGGGCGATACGATGAACTGCGCGCCCGCTGCGAGTGCCGCTTCACATTGCTGCGCATTGATAACCGTACCTGCACCGATGCTCATATCGGGATAGTGTTTGCAAGCGTACGCAATCGCCTCTGCCGCACACGCGGTACGGAAGGTGATCTCTGCACAATTAATACCGTTGTTTTTGAGCGCCGACAGGATTTTATCCGTTTCGGACAGTTCCTTGATAACAACTACGGGAATACATTTTTCCATTATCCTAAATTCTCCTTAGAGTTTTTTTCTTCTTCGATAACCTTTGCCTGCTCTTTTTTTAGCGTGTTAAAGAACATAAAGGTGAACGGAATAGCAAACAAGAACGCGAACGCGTCTGCCACCGATTGACACATCTGCACGCCGAGCAAGCCAAAAATTTCGGGCAACGCCAACACCGCAGGAATATAAAACAAACCCTGACGGGATATCGAGAGCAAGGACGCGAGCGCCTTGTTCCCCACCGATTGATAGGTCAGCCCTGCCATAAAGTTCAACGGCAATAACGGCATACAGATACATTGTAAGCGGAGTGCCAATGCCCCGATTTCTTTTGCTTCAGGGGATAAGCTAAACCACCCCATTACTTGCACCGCACAAATCGCGCACACCGTCGCAAATACCGTCATAACGATCGTCGAGAACGTCAACGTGAACAAATACGCCGATTTTACGCGGTCAAAACGCTTTGCGCTGTAATTGTAGCCAAGGACGGGCTGATACCCCTGCCCGATACCGAGCGAGAGCGAGAACGCCAGCATAAAGACTTTGTTGACAACACCCAGCGCCGCCTGCGCCGCTTTGCCGCCGTCTTCGGTGGCATATTTTTCAATACCGTACGTATAGGCAGCTCTGTTCAAGAACACCGTGCAAAGGCTGGCGAGAATTTGCCGACAAAAGGACGGGAACCCCGTCGCTAAAACGTCTTTATAGACAGAGAATTCACGGGAAACGGCTTTCATACGGAAACGCACGATCGTCTTGCCCGACAGGAACATAAACAGCAAAATCACAAAACTTGTAATCTGGCTGACACAGGTAGCGATTGCCGCACCTGCAATGCCCATATCCGCCCCAAAAATCAAAATCGGGTCTAATACGACGTTAATGACTGCACCAACAACCAGCCCGACCATAGAAAGCACCGCTTTGCCCTCCGCGCGCAGAACGTTATTCAAAACGAACGACATGCACATAAACGGAGCGGCAATCAAGAGCCATCTTGCGTAATCTTTTGCGTGCATTAGCGTTTCCGCGTCTTTGCACCCAAGCAATTTTAGCATCGGCTCAAAACATGCAAAACCAAGCCCTAAAATCAATAATCCGCACGCACAAGACACAAGTAGCGTGGACGAAAAAACCTTGTCCGCACCTTCTCTGTCCCGTTTGCCGAGCAATCGGGAAACGAGATTTCCGCTACCCATACCGAACGTAAAGCCGATCGCCTGAATAATAGACATCAGCGCGAGCAAATTACTCGCCGCTGCGGTGATCGAATCGTTGCCGATACGAGACACAAAATATGTATCTGCCAAATTGTACAACGACGTGACCATCATACTCAACGTCGTAGGGATTCCCAGACTGATAATCAAGCGCGACATACGCGTTTGCGTCATCTTAACGAACTGCTTTTTCTCTCTTTCAATAACAGCGGCGTCCGCCGCGTTTAATTGTTCTTCCTTTATTTCGTTCATACGCATCCATTATACATCTTTACGAAATATTTTGCAAGCCCCAACGCGTAAATTCTATGAAAAAATAGGATATTTTTTTCATAGTTTTCACTTCTTCGACAACACACCGCCCCGTTTACGGTTGCTTTTTTGTTTTGAGCGTGTTATAATGTTGGTATGAAAAATTCTTCCACTCAAAAACAAGCTAAATATTTTAAATACAAATTCACGACGACGATGTTCGTTTTATTGATCGTGGCTTTGGTACTGTGCGTGGCTGGGCTTGCCGTTAGCATCTTCCGCATCTACAACCAAGGTGTACACGAATTTATCGACGCGCTGCAATCTCCCCTACTGATTTTGATTTGCGTGTTCGCGATCGTCTTTATCATTTCCGTAATGGCAAAATCGCAATACGTTGTCACCGAAAAACACTATATCTCGCAGTTTGGGTTCGTCAAGAGCCGCTTTTTGATCAAGGACGTGACTGCAATTGAGCTGGACAGCGACACGAAGAAACTGACCGTGTTCGTCGGCGAACAATACATGGTCCTTTCCATTGTCCCCGAACAAAACGACGCCTTTGTGCAAGCGATGCGTGAAATGAATAAAAAGATCGATTTTAGCTTTACACTCGCCACCGCAGACAAGGACGCAGACAAAAAGAATTGACCTATAAAAATGAACACGCCCCGTTCGGAGCGTGTTTTTTGTCTGTTTTCGTATATTATTCACCGTATTCTGCAATATAAGGAAGATTACGATATTTCTCGTCGCAATCTAAACCGTAGCCGATCACGAAAAAATCGGGGATCGTAAACAGCGCCATATCCGCTTTGAAATCTACTAAACGACGGCTAGGCTTATCGAGCAACGTGACAACTTTGAGTGAAAGCGGTTCACGCGTTTTTAAGAGTTTGACAATATCGGTGAGCGTTCTGCCCGTATCGACGATATCTTCGACAATAACAACGTGATAATCCTTGATTTCGTGGACAAGATCCATCGTGATTTTTACCACGCCCGACGATTCCGTGCCTGCATAATAGCTCTTCGCGCACATAAAATCAATATCGTGCGGGATCGTGACCGCACGGCAAAGATCTGCCATAAACACGAAAGCCCCTTTCAAAATGCTGACCAAGAGCAACGGTTTACCTTCGTATTCTTTGCTAATCTGCGCACCTGCTTTTTTGATTGCCGCCGCGATCTCTTCTTCCGTGATCGCAACCCGTTTGATCTTGCGTTCGTATTCCGATACTTCGTTCTTCATTTGCATAGAGAAATACTCCTAATATTTAATATTACTATTATAACATATCTCTTTTCGTTTTTCAAGAGTTTTTTACAAAAAAAACAAGAGATTTATCCTTAATGAAAACGAATACCCTCCATAAAAAAAATCAATGAGAAAGTACGCCAAATTCGCAAAAAAAACTTGACAGTTGGCTTGCTTTGTTATATAATGATAGTTGTTTGAAAAAACCGAGTAGATCGGCATAAACAAAGGAGTGTTTATTTTATGAGTCGTATGATCGGTACTATATCCCGTGGCGTACGTGCACCCATCATCAGAAATGGCGACGATATCGTAAAAATCGTCACCGAATCAGTGTTGGAAGCGTCTAAAGACGCAGGATTTGAAATTCAGAATAGAGACATTATTGCTATGACGGAAGCGATCGTAGCACGCGCACAGGGCAACTACGCGTCCGTGGACGACATCGCAACGGACGTAAAAGCGAAGCTCGGCGGCGAAACCGTCGGGGTTATCTTCCCCATTTTGAGCCGCAACCGCTTTGCTATCTGCCTTCGCGGTATTGCAAAGGGCGCAAAAAAAGTCGTTTTGATGCTCTCCTATCCGTCCGACGAAGTGGGCAACCATTTGATCTCACTCGACGCGCTCGACGAAAAGGGCGTTGACCCCTATCGCGACGTGCTCGATCTTAAAAAATATCGCGAGCTGTTCGGCTATGAAAAGCACACCTTTACGGGCATCGATTACGTGGAATATTATGAAAATCTGATCAAAGCGTGCGGCGCGGAAGCAGAAATCATTTTCGCAAACGATTGCCGTGCAATCTTGAACTACACCAAGAACGTGATCACCTGCGATATTCACAGCAGAGCAAGATCCAAACGTCTGTTGAAAGCGGCTGGTGCGGAACGTGTGTTTGGTCTGGACGAAATCCTGAACGCACCTGTAAACGGCAGCGGTTATAACGAAAACTACGGGTTGCTTGGCTCGAACAAGGCAACGGAAGATCAAGTAAAGCTCTTCCCCCGCAATTGCCAACCTATCGTGGACGCGATCCAGAAGAACATTTACGATGCGACGGGTAAAGTCGTGGAAGTTATGGTTTACGGCGACGGCGCTTTCAAGGATCCCGTCGGTAAAATCTGGGAGCTCGCCGATCCCGTGGTGTCCCCTGCTTTCACTTCAGGGCTCGTGGGTACGCCGAACGAATTAAAGCTGAAATATCTTGCGGACAACGAATTCTCCTCTCTTTCGGGCGAAGAATTGAAGAATGCAATCAAAGACAAAATCAAAGCGAAGGACGAAAACCTGTACGGTCAAATGGTGTCTGAAGGTACTACCCCTAGACGTCTGACCGACCTGATCGGTTCGCTGTGCGATCTTACCAGCGGTTCTGGCGATAAAGGTACACCTATCGTCTTTATCCAAGGTTATTTCGATAACTACACTACCGAATAATAGATAAAAATGAAAGCCCCGTCTGTTAATGCAGACGGGGTTTTTTGTACACTATTTACGCTATTATATCAAATCGGAATAGCAAAGCGTTTGAATTTTATGCTTTGCAAATACTTCGTCCGCTTTTGCAAGGTCGGACATTTTGACAACGATCGACGCTTCGTTTCCGCCTGCGGAAAGCCCGTACATATATTCCACGCTCAATTCTTCGTCGGCAATTACGCGCAAAATCTGCTGCAATGCGCCCGGTTCGTGCGGAATTTTTAAGATAAACACATCGGTCAGCATACTGGAAAATCCGGCTGCCGACAACGCGGCGCGGCCGTCCTGCGGTTTGTCCGAAATAATTCGGAGCAAGCCGTATTCCGCCGTATCGGCAAGGCTCATCGAAATGATATTTACGCCGCCGCTTTTTAATACGTCGAGCACTTCGCCCAAGCGCCCTTTTCTATTCTCAATAAATACTGAAATCTGTTTCGTCACCATACGTCTGTCCACCTTATTGTTTTTTTCGCAAATCCTTGATCCGTTTTGCCTTGCCTTCAAAACGCTGCAACGTGTTCGGGGATTCCAAACGAATCTTCGCATCCAAGCCAAGCACCACTTTCAGTTTGTTGCGCGTGACGTTCTCTATACGCTGCAACTCCGCAAACGAGTCCGTTTCCTTGTTGAGCTCTACGCGCACCGTGAGCTTGTCCGTGTACCCCTCGCGCTCCACAATAATCTCGTAGTGCGGACCGAGCTCTTCAACGGAGAGGACCACTTCTTCGATCTGCCCGGGGAATACGTTGACACCGCGTATTTTCAGCATATCGTCGCTGCGCCCCGACGGATTCTCCATACGACAGGTCGTTCTGCCGCACGCGCACGGCTCGTAAAACAGCCTTGTCACGTCCTTCGTTCGATACCGTATCAAGGGTAAGCCTTCCTTTTTGATGCAAGTAATGACCAGCTCGCCCTTTTCCCCTGCCGGCAACACTTCACCCGTTTCGCTATCGATGATCTCGGGAATAAAGTAGTCTTCGTTGATGTGCATACCACAATGCTCTAAACACTCACCCGAAACCCCAGGGCCCATCAGCTCGCTCATACCGTAGTTGGACGTAATGCGAACGTCCTTGCCCCAAACTGCGTGCATTTCTTCGCGCATCGCGTCGGTAAGCAATTCACTCCCCACCAGCGCCGTTTTGATATGTAGATCCGTTTTGGGATTGATCCCCATACCTTGTGCCACTTCCGCGAGACGTAAGGCATACGAAGGCGTTGCCACGAGCAAGGTCGTGCCGAAATCCTGCATAAACATTAGCTGCTTTTCAGAGTTGCCCGTGGACGAAGGCACGATCGCCGCGCCCAGCTGTTCCAAGCCGTAATGCAAACCAAACGCACCCGTGAACATACCGTAGCCAAAACAAATCTGCGCCACGTCCTTTGTCGTTGCACCGCCCATACACGCAATACGTGTGACGCAATCCGTCCACGTTTCGAGATCGCCGCGTGTATAACCGACCACCGTAGGTTTGCCCGTCGTACCTGAGCTAGCGTGGATACGCACTAACTCGTCCTTGGGCACGGCAAACAACCCAAAGGGATACGTGTCACGCATATCCTGCTTTGTGGTGAACGGGAGTTTTCTAAGATCGGCAAGCGAGTGTATATCGTTGGGCGTCAATCCTTTTTCCTGCATCTTTGCACGATAATAAGGCACTTTTTCATACACGCGCGCCACCGTTTCCTGCAAGCGCGAAAGCTGCAATTGTTCCATCTCTGCACGCGAAAGCGTTTCTTCTTTTGACCAAATCATATTCCCTTATTCCTTGCTTTGTTCCGTTTGTGTATCTGCGCCAAACGCTGCAGCGAGCGTTGTTTTGTCGGGGGCTTTGGTAAACAGACTGACGAGCGCCGTTGCAATCAGCGAATACGCCATACAAATCACCCCGATCATCGGTGAGCAGGCGATACCGCATTTTACCGCCAACGCGAACGATGCGTCCCAGCCGTTTTGGTGATACCCGAAGAAAAAGATAAGCGCAACGGTGAGCGCGAGCGAACCGATAATCGACGTCCATACCGCAGGGCGCGTGACTTTTTTCCACAATAAACCGAGCACGTACGGGCCCATAAAGCAACCTGCCAAAACGCCCCAGCTTAACCCCATTAGATACGCGATGGCGGAAATGTTGCATTTTTCGTTCACGATCGCCAGCACGACCGAAATCGCCACGAATACCAAACAGAGAATTTTCATCGTCCAATTCACCCGTTTATCGGACGCGCCGCGATTGATTTTTCCCTTATAAATATCGACGGCGACGACGGACGCGGACGCCAGCGATACGGACGAGAGCGTGGACATGCTCGCCGACAAAATCAGCACCGCCAATACCCCGACCAGCCCCGAAGGGATTACGATTTTGATCATATACGGGACTACGTTGTCCGCTCCTACATTCGCCACTTCGGGGAAATAATAGGAGAGCGCGCCCGTAAAATATGCCCCAAAGCCAATAATGAGCGCGAACAGCGTACTCACCACCGTGCCCTGCATAATGGCTTTGTCGTCGCGCACGGCGTAATATTTATGTATCGTCTGCGGCAACGCCCATACGCCGAACGACGTGAGCATAATGAGCGAAAGCAAGGACACGGTATTGCCGTACAATCCTTTGTTGGCACTAGAAAAGGTAAACCAACCAAGCTCATCGCTGCCCGTCAGCTCTTTAATGCTCCAATCGATATTGCCGTGATTCATAAAACACACGACCATCGCTACCACGCCGATCAGCATTATGATACCCTGAATAAAATCAGAGAGCGCCGTTGCAAAATATCCGCCGAAGAATAGATACAACGCGGTGAGTGCCGCCAACGCGAGCATAATCGTCCAACCTGGTATATCGAACACAATGGTGAACAACGAGCTCAATCCGTTATACACGGACGCCGAGTACGGTATCAAAAACAAGAAAATAATCACTGCGGAAACGAGCTTTAATTTTTGACTGTCATATCGTTTTTCAAAAAATTCAGGCATTGTTTTCGCCGAAAGACGCGCCGTCATTTTCTTCGTGCGTTTTGCCAGAACAAGCCACGCAAACAGCGACCCGAGAATCGCGTTGCCGATACCGATCCACGTCGCTGCCAGACCGTACTGCTTGCCAAATTTGCCTGCGTAGCCGATAAAAATCACCGCCGAAAAATACGTTGTGCCGTACGCAAACGCACTCATCCAGCCGTTCAACCCCTTGCCTGCCAGCAAAAAATCCTTTACGGACGAAGAACGCTTTCTAGTGTAGATCGCGATCCCCACCATACCCAATGCATATATTACCAAAATCAAGTAATCAAAAACCATATCTTTACTCTCTTGATTTATTTTTTCGATTTTTATTTACTTTTATATCGATTTTTATGATTATATCATAAAAAATAAACGCTGTCAAGGAAAGAATGGGTAAAAGGTAGCATTTTCCTATTTTCGCATCAAAAAACGGGCGGTTTTTTCCGTCCGTTTCTTACGTTCTATACAATTTCAACGCCGTCGGGCTTATTCACCGTCGTTTTTATGCCGTCCGCCGTCTGTTCATGCGTGATCGTAAGCGCGCCGTAGGGCGTGGGATACGTCGCCTTTATGCAGCGCAATCCGCTCAAATGCGGTTCGATCTTAAATCGCCGCAACCCTGTACCCACGGGCTTGATCCCTGCCACCGTTTCCATAAGATACGCGACAACGCCTGCCGACCAACCGTGGCAAAGGCTATGCCGATACCCTTTGTAGCAAAATGCGCCGTAGTCGCCGTGAATATCCTTTTTCTCGGGCGTAGGCAGCTCGTCAATCCTACCAGCATTTTTCAGCCAAGCCAAATCGAAATCTTCCCAAAACGTCGTCGCCCCCACGGAGAGCATACCACCGTAATACTCCTTCGCCATGGACAGCGCCTTTTCGTATTCACCGCACATTGCTACGCCTGTCAAAATCGGATAGGACATAAAGGTGGAAAATCCATTTGCGCCCCCTTCCAACAGGATTTTTTTGTTATTCTCGGAGCAGTCGCCCGACAAAACGCCCAGCCCTGCCACCTGTTTATAACGATGCACACATACACTCGTTTTTGCCTGTTTTCGCTGCAATTCTTCACAAAGGGAAACGTCTTCACCCATATCCCGTAAAAACGCCGCTGCTTTTGTGAACGCAAGTTTCGTCAAATAGTACGTGCCTGCCATACAATCGTGTTCTTTGATTTTATCACCGTCTTCGTAACTCGTCGGCCAATCGATAAAATTGGAACCGAACGACGTTTCGCCGCTCTCAGCAACATAGGCTGCAATTTGCTGCAACAGCCCACGCACGTACGGCAGATATTTTACAAAAGCCGCTTTATCCCCACTTGTCGCATATTCTTCGCAAAGGACAATCAACCACCAAACGGAATACGTCTGCATCCCTGCCATCCAGTTTGGTAGCGGCGTTTCGTCCATCGCGAAGTCTAAACAACGCGTTATTTCAGGCACGTCTGCATACAAACAGCGCGCCGCGCGCATTTCAGGATACAGATCGCCAATCCATACCAAACGGTCGCGTTTCACTCCGTCCCAGATATACCCGTTTTGCAAGCAAAGGCGCATCGTGTATGCTGCCGTATCGAATATTTCGTTGACAAGTGAATCGTCGCAAACGAACGTACCTACCTGTTCACGCGTATCCGTATTCACCGCCGCCACGACGCTCTTGAACGAAATCTCCGTAGCGTCGTCAAGGACGTCTATGCGGACAAAACGAAAACCCGTCTGCCCAAACGTCATATCCGAATAATTTTGGAGCTCTACACAAAAATCGCGCAAGCTATGATCGTTCGTTGCGTTCTTTTCGCCGATTTCGGCGCAGGTTTCGCCCACCGATTCGCCAAAGCGCAAACGCACTTTTCCGCTACCTTTCACCAAAAAGGTAAGGATACGTACCCCACCTGACAGTTCTTTTCCAAAATCGAAAATTACGTATCCTTTGCCGTGCGCAATCACCAAATCACGTTCGTTTAACCCGATCTGAAAAGGCTTTTCTTTATGAAAATTCTCTGCGCCGCAAAGCCCCTGCGCCGCGATTATTTTGTTTGGATATACGTACTGCATACACAGCCCCTTCCTTTTATTTCATACGGAAATATGCAATCGAGTTGTGATAACAAATATCCTGCACTACTTTGCCTACGAGCGTTTCGTTTTGCGTCATTTCACCCCTTTCCATCATACCGCCAAGGTAGTTACACAAAATACGACGGAAATAGTGATGACGGGGGTAGGAAAGCAACGAACGGCTATCCGTAAGCATACCCACGAACGCCGCAATATGCCCCGTAGACGTCAGATCGAGCAGGTGTTTTTCCATACCCACCTTGTTATCCAAGAACCACCAAGCAGGACCGTATTGCATTTTGCCGCGCGCCTCGTCGCTTTGGAACGAACCGATGAGCGTCATTATCTCTGCGTTCATTTTCGGATTCAGATTGAACACGATCGTCTTAGGCAGCAAGTTTTCGTCGTTGAGTTTATCAAACAGACGGGACATCGTCTTGATGCTGTTTTCGTCCGACATCGAATCGTAGCCTGCGTCCAAGCCCAGCTTTTTAAGCATCTGCGCGTTGTTATTACGCATC
The DNA here is from genome assembly GCA_017467265.1 of Clostridia bacterium. GTDB lineage: Bacteria > Bacillota > Clostridia > Christensenellales > Borkfalkiaceae > Scatosoma. The sequence goes on along the minus strand of JAFTSO010000029.1, from coordinate 26,899 downwards.
GCGCCGACGTGCAATTCCGTCGAGATGTTATAACGTGCATACATCTTCATAAGTGCATACGTAAGGTAGCCCTTGAACGTTTCCGCCTCTTTTACCGTGGGCACTCCCCCTGCCTTTACCTTGCAAAGCACCGCGTTTGCCTCGTCCGCCGTGGGCACGGGATATACGCTCTCTACCGAAATATCGCTAGCCGTCGTGCCTACCGCGATGAACGCCTGCAAGCGCTGTTCGAGCGCTGCCATTAAATCGTCAAGGCTGTTAATCGGCTGCGTGAGCGCCTCTAATTTCGCCAACTGATCGCAATACCCCACCGCGTCGATGTTCATAATTTTATCCCCGCGGAAAGCAGGAATTACCTTGAATTTGTAATCTTTTTTCGCGATTTCCGTGAACGTCGTCAAATCGTCAAACACTTCGTTCGTCGTGAAAATGTGGCTGACGTTCGACTGTTCGATCAGCTTTTGCGGCGTGATCTTATTGAGCGCGATATAATCGTTGCACCAATCCCAAATCAGCTCGGCATTGTCCGCGTTGATTTCCAGTTCGCAATTAAAGAACTCTTTGAGTTCTACCTGCGACCAATGATACAAGGGATTGCCGAACGCCGTACCGAGCGCCGTGCAATAGGCGATGAATTTTTCCTTGTTCGTCTTGTTCCCCGTGATATATTCTTCGTTTACGCCGTAATTACGCATCAAACGCCACTTGTAGTGATCTCCAGCCAACCAAATTTCGTACACGTCGTTGAACGTTTCGTTTGCCAAGATCTGCTTTTCGGGCAAATGACAATGGTAATCGAAAATAGGCATATCTTTTGCATAGCCAAAATACAGCTTTTCCGCCGTTTTGTTCGTCAACAAGAAATTATCTTTGATATAAGTACTCATAATTTTTATCTCCGTTTTTATTGCTTATTTATTTTCAGCGGTCGGTGCGACTGCGTCCGCCCTTTCCGCGCCCTTTTTCTTCTTGTTTTTCTTGCCCTTTTCCGGGGCGTTCTGCACGTAATCGAAATACAGTTGATTTACCGCGTCGCAATAACGCTGCGCAATCTGATAACGATCCAGACCTTCCTTCACCATATCTTGCACGTACAGGGGTTTACCGATGGCCATAATCCGCTTTTTAATACTGTAATACACGGGATATACGGGCACGTCTTCGCCCTTTTGGCGATAGTATTTTTCCGCGAGCATAACGAACCCGGGGAAGAACTCCGTCAGCACGTCCTTATACCCTTCGTTCGAATTTTCAGGATAGACCATAACGGACATGTTCGCGTCCAACACCTTTACACTATTGCGGAGCGTCGTTGCGAAGCGCCCGTCCTGATAGGTGGGCATAAAACGCATCCCACGGTAAATACGCAACGAGAAAATCGCCTCAAAGCTCGCCTTAAACGTTGTCCAAAAGCCCGGCTTTCTACCGTATTTTTTGATATACAAAATATCGCGAAGATATGCTCTTCTGCTGAAATAATTGCCCAGCATTTCGTGCGCGCCCCACTTTACCGTAAACTTCGGATAGCGGATATCTAACGCAGGCGGCCCGTTTTTGCCCGAGTGATTGACGACGACAATGCTTCGATCTTCAATATCCCCTGCGAGATTGATAATTTGCGGTTTTTTATAGCGCAATCGCAAAAAACACCGCACAATATTAAAAATAGGTTTTTTACGGTTAGGAACTTTGAATTCCTTTTGCTTTTTTACCTTCGTTTTCTTTTGTTTTACTTCCGTTTCTTGCGTTTCCTGCTTTACTCCCGACATATCGCCGCTCCTTTAAGATCTTTGATCTTATCCTATACTTTTTATTATACTACATTTTTTTACGTTTGTAAAGTGAAATGCGGAAATATAACACGTCCACTTATGTCCTTTTCTACGGAAAAAGCGGCTCTTACAGCCGCTCCTTCTTAATTTGCTTTGGAATCAAAAGTCACTTCTTTTCCGTAAAAATACACGGCAACCGTGCCCGGACCTGCCGAGCCGCCAACAATCGGCCCGATAAAACCCGTTTCGATCGTCACATCTTCGCCTGCAAGCGCCTCTGCCACCAAGCCTTTCAACGTTTCCGCATCTTCTTCGCAATCTGCGTGCACCACGACGATGCGCTGGTGGGGTACGCGTACGTATTCTTCCTTGACGCGCTCTGCCAAACGCTTTAACGACGTAAGTCTTCCTTTTACCTTTTCCACCGCTGCGTTATAGCCGTTCACGTCCGAAATAAGAATCGGTTTTACGCTCAAAAGTCCGCCGAAAAACGCGCTCGCCGCACTCACTCTGCCTGCTTTTTTCAAATAGGTGAGTTTTTCGGGCGTGCACTCTTGATTGACCGTGAGCTTGTTCTCTTCAATCCAAGCTGCCGTTTCTTCGATCGTTTTGCCCTCGGCGCGGAGCTCCGACGCGCGAATACAAAGCAACCCCAAGCCGTAGCAGGAAATCAAACTGTCGATACAGATAATTTTGCTATCGGGATACTTCGCGAGCAATTCATCGCGTACCGTATAGCTGGCTTTTACCGAATTAGACAATCCCGACGAGCAGGAAATAGACAAAATATCATAGCCGTCCGCAATGTATTTCTCGAACGCCTCGCGGTATTGCGCGGCGTTGACCTGCGAAGTAATCATACGTTTGCCTGCGCGCATTTCCGCATAGAAATCCTTAAAGGAAAGTTCTTTCCAGTCTAAATCCGCCGGCAAATCTTTATCGTCATACGAAAAGTGCATCGGGAGATAATCGATATTATATTGCTCACGCAGTTCTTTGTTCAAATCACAGCAGGAATCGCTGACAATTACGTATTTTTTCATAATATTTACCGTCCTTTTATTCTACGATCAACAGGAAATCGTAAACGTCCTGTCCACCGTCAATTTCATATAACTCTACCGCGGAATAATGCTCCGCCGTATATGTACGGAAGGCGTCTTTTTCCGTTTCCGTCACGCCTTTGCCGTACGAAACGAGAAAATATTCCTTTTTCCCAACGTGCATTTTTTCTGCCAACGCGCACAGCGCGGCGATCTTTTCAGGTTTGCAGACAAGCATTGTCTTGTCCGTAAAGCCCATATATTCGTCCTTATTCACGTCTACGCCGTTGAGCGACGTATCGCGTACGGACTTCGCCACCATACCCGTCTGCGTTGCCTGCATACTCTCAACGAGCAGCGCCGCGATTTCGTCCGCGTCGTCCGCTCCGTAATCAAGCATCGAAAGCGCGGAATACCCCTGCCCGATATTCTTCGTTTCAATCACGCGAATATCCGAATCAGCATAGATCTTTGCGGCTTGATTCGCCGCCAAAATTACGTTGCCGTTGTTGGGCAACACAAAGATATGATCGGCGTTGACTTCGTCAAACGCCTGCACGAAATCCTCAGCCGAGGGGTTGTTCGTCTGACCGCCGTAAATCACGTAGTCCGCCCCCATCTCCAAGAACGTCTCTCGCAAGCCTTCCCCCGTCGCTACCGTGACGAGCGCAAACTTTCTACGAGCGCGTTTGGGGCGTTTAATTGCCGTTTTTTGCGACTTTTCCGCCCGCAATGTTTCATTGTGCTGCAACGTCATATTTTCGATTTTTACCGTCAAAAATTCGCCGTAGTTTTGACACTCCTGCATTACCTTCCAAGGCGTAAGCGTGTGCACGTGGATTTTGATAATCGTGCCCGTCTGGAACGCCACTACCGAGTCGCCAACGCTCTCTAAAAACGTCTTTAAGCCTTCAAGGTCAAAATTACGCACGTCTGTTTTGCTCGTTTGCAGTTGGAGCAAAAATTCGGTACAATACCCGAAAATCATCTCCGAGTTTTCGTTGAATTTGGAAAGATCGATCGCCTTTTTTGCGCCGCTATCCGCAACGGAAAGCTCGTTTGCCAGCTCTTCGCCGCCCAGCGTTTTGCAAAAACCTTCCGTGATATACACGAGCCCTGCGCCGCCTGAATCGATCACGCCTGCCTCTTTTAACACAGCCAACAGATCGGGCGTTTTTTCCAAAGATTTTTTCATCTCGTACAGATACCCGACAAAAAATTCCTGCACCGTCGTATCCGTTTCCAGCTTTGCGCACGCGTTCTCCACCGCCTCGCGCGCGACCGTCAAAATCGTACCTTCAACGGGATGCGCTACCGCACCATAAGCGCATTTGACGCCCATCTTCAACGCACTGCCAAGCTGCCGCAAGTCCGCCGTTTCCAGCCCTGTCAGTCCTTCTGCAAGCCCATAGAACAGCTGGGACAAAATCACGCCCGAATTCCCCCTTGCGCCAAGGAGCATACCTTGCGACATCGCCTGCGAAGTCTCTGCGAGTGTTTCGCCTTGACAATTTTGCAGCTGATCCAAGCCCCCTTGTAGCGTAAGATACATATTTTCGCCCGTGTCGCCGTCGGGGATCGGGAATACGTTCAAATCGTTGACTTCTTGTAAATTCGCGCGCAAATTCGCCACGCCACCCAAGACCATCTGTTTGAACAATGCCCCGTCAATTGTTTTTCTTTTGTTTAACAAAGCAAGAATCTCCTTTCCCTCGTTTGCATTTTTTCGATTTTAATTGTAACATATCTTTATGACATTTTCAAGCATTTTAGATATATTTATTTATTTTTTCGCAAAAGAAACAAAAACAGCGCCCACCAGAGCGCTGTTTACGTTGAATTATAGGGTATTCTCGCGATTTTATAAGGTCAATTCGTTCTCGCATTGATTTCTTTCGAATACGTCCAGCACGTTTTGCACCGTCGTTTCCGCAATATTCGAGAGTGCCTCGTCGGTTAAGAAGGCTTGGTGCGAAGTGACCAAAACGTTAGGCATTGAAATAAGCCGTGCCAACACGTCGTCATCTACGATATGACCAGAAAAATCTTCAAAGAAGAAATCTCCTTCTTCTTCGTATACGTCCAAACACGCAGCACCGACTTTGCGTGCTTTAATCCCCGCCAACAACGCCTCGGCATCCACCAACGCACCGCGAGAAGTATTCAATAGCACGACGCCACGCTTGCACTTTTCGATCGACTTTTCGTCGATGATATGATAGCTCTCTTCCGTGAGCGGACAATGAAGCGAGATCACGTCGCTGCCAGCAAACAGCTCGTCCAGCGTGACGTATTTTACGCCTTCGCGTTCAAAATCTGCCGCAGGGTATTTATCGTACGCCAAGACGTTCATACCAAAACCACGACAAATATCCACAAACACGCGCCCGATACGCCCCGTACCGATTACGCCCACCGTTTTTCCGTGCAAATCGAACCCCGTCAAGCCCGACAAACTGAAATTAAAATCTTTCGTGCGGATATACGCCCTGTGAATACGGCGAATCGACGTCAAGAGCAACGCGATAGTATGCTCCGCGACCGCATACGGCGAATAGGCAGGTACGCGCACAATACGAAGTTTCCCTGCTGCCTTTTTCCGATCGACATTATTAAACCCAGCACAGCGAAGGGCTATGAGCTTGACGCCCAAAGCGTGCAAACGCTCGATCACTACGTCATCCACCGTATCGTTGACAAACACGCACACACCGTCAAAGCCCTTTGCAAGCTCCACCGTGTCCGCGTTCAATTTCGTTTCGTAATAATGAAATTCCAGCCCAGAATTTTCGTGATTTTCCAGAGCTTTTTCAAACGCCTGCTTATCATACGGTTTCGTATCGAAAAATGCTATTTTAATCATAATTTCACCGTCCTTTTTATGTAGTATGCGTAAAAAAATCAAAACCTACGCATTGTTTTTCTATTATTTTTATACACCGCTTACGGTAAAATGAAACGGCGCATCTTTCGACGCGCCGATCTATCGATTTATTATTGTACGTTTTGAGCAGGTAAGACATTGAGATTACGCGAAGCAATCAAGCCAAGATTGCTGATTTTTACCCCAACGTTATACGTGCCGGGCACTTCGAACCCGAAGTTCGTCGAACCGATATACAGATCTTCCCATTTCGTCTTCGTAAGGCAAGGGTTCGTTGCGTCTTGTTGCGCAGCCAAAAACGCCTCTTGCGCCAAGGAAAGAATATTGAGATTGATCGAAACTTTATCCCCTACTCTAGGCGATACGCCGCCTGCAAGCGAAGACCACTTGCTCGAACTAGGCTGACAAATCATCATTCTGGTCGCATCTACTTTACCTGCGTCAATCGCGCTGTAATCATTTGTCACTACCCCTTCATAACGGTTGTCGTAGAGCAAAAGACCAAACCAAATATATTTGCCGAAATCTTCACTATCTGCATTTCTGTTTTGCAAGGTAATATACCAAACAAACTGGGCAGTGTGAATATTGCTATTCATCCCTGTCGCCTTTGCGTCGCATTTGGTAATCGTATAATCCATACGCATATTGAGCGACGATTGATCGGCAAGACGAATCAGATTTTCGCCGTAAAAATCCTGTTGTAAAAGCAAATGCGCCCAGCCATTACCGCTCTGATAAAGACCGTCTGTGTATTCGTATTCCGCGTTTAATTCTAATTCCAAAGTATCGTAATTCGTATCGATTACAACACTCTTCGACGTATCGGCAAAGGTAAACACACCATTTTGGTTTGAGTCCGTGCCTTGCGTGATGTCGTATTTCGAATCCCATTGTGCCAAAACCCACGTCGGCGTCGCCGCCGTGTTTACCGTTTCCAATGCACCCGAAACGGTAGCATTATTAGAGTTCGTGTTTTTATATACCTTGATGTTATTCTCAAACCCTGCGTCCACCAATCTGTTGGTCGGCATCGTCACCGCATAGTTGTTGGCGCTGACGCCATAGAGATACAACGCCTGTACCAGCTCCCCAGCCTTTTCGTGTTGATAATTACGCTTAACGTACGTGTTTACGCTGAACGAGCAGGCAGCACTTTCAGAAGAATAGGTGCTTCTTTCATATACTCGGAACGTATATACTTCGTCAAATTGCAAAGGCGTAAGCGCAGGAGATTGCAAGAGATATTTGCCGTTGCCAAGATCCGTGTGCGTGATCGTTTGGGACGAGCCGTCGGGTTTTACAATTTGCGCCACAATATCACTGTACGCTGCCGCGCAAGAGAATTTTGCCTGCAAAGTGACCTGATCTTCCAAATACGCGCTGATCGACGTAAAGGTGACCATAGAGCTTTGCGTGACCGACAACGCGTTCTGAATATCGTTTTCCACGTCCACGTCGCTGAACTTCGACGAGAGTGTACTGTCGATCCCCGCATTTGCCGGTGTATCCACGTTGCGGTTTGTATATGCCTGCGCCGCCGCGCCATAGTTGAGCAAGTCGGCAACCAGCGTCTTCAAATAGGAAGAAGTGGTGCTGTTTAATATCGCTTCGCAATACGATTTCATACTGTAATCGTCCACCATGCGTTCAAACAACAATTCGCCGCGCTGATCTAATGCAACACAATGCAAATCCATCGTTGCCGTCATCCATTGAGGACCAAATTGCCCGATCGTACACACCCACTTTCCGTCTTTAAGCGCAAATGCACTAACGTCGTACACTTCCTCGATCGTGCCGTAATCTTCCGTGCCGCTGTTCAAAATCGTTTCTACCGTAATGCTACCGAAATTATTCAAAACTTCTTGGGGAATACCCAATTTGTAATTTAACGTCAAGCCTTCGTTGATGGTAATGCTGGTTGCGTGCGTAAGATCTACCATTATCGCGCGAACCGATTCCAACTCTGCCGATTCGTTCGTCACCTGTTCATAATCGTAAATGCTTAACCCGTTGAACGTAGCCTCGAACGCCGCCTTGTAGGCGTTCAGCTCTTCCTCGGTCGCACCCTTTCTAATCGCTGCTTCATACTTTTCAAGAGCCGCTTCTTTCTCCGTGTATGCCGTGTATGAGCTCTCCCTTACTTCAACATAGAACGGATAGCCTGCGATCGCTTCGTTTGCTGCCCACGCCGTCAGATAGCACTGACCATTTGCGTCCAACAGCCCCGAAACCTCGTCATTTTTCATATATGCAACCACTACCGTTGCACCATACGGGCTACCTTGCGTCAATTCGATGGTAATCTTCCAGTTTCCCGTATTCGTGCTTTTATTGAACGTAATCTTGTACGCCGTATTTTCCGCTTCGTACGAAACAAAGTAATTCAAAGTCGATGCATACGGCTTATAGATACCCCGCTGCGTACAGTTTTCGTCCATATACAAAATCGTTTCTACCCCGAACACACCTTGGTCAGCTGCGTGCGTATCGTAAACAAACAAACCGTCTTGGTACTTGCCCGTTCCGACATTGTTATTTGTAAATTCCGAAAAATGCGGAATCATTGTAAAGTTTACCGTCTTTGCATCTGGCGTCCAATCGCCCATATTTGCGGCCAAGCCGAACCCAAAACGGGATTGTGCTTTGTGATTATCTGATCCAAACTCAACAGTAAGCCCGTCGAGAGTGACGCGATCTTTATAGGTGTAGCCACCACCCCAACCAAGGGGTCTTAATTGCGTATGCCCCGTGTTGGCGTCAAACGTCGCCTCGTTCGTTTTTGCTGCATCACGGATAACCCAACGATATTCCCTTTCGTCGATCGTATCGAGCTTCGTCTGATAGGCAGCCTGCTCGTCAGCAGGCAGCGTTGCGATCATATCCAACGCCTGACGGCGCAAAGCAACCGCTTCTACTTCATTACCACTCGCTTTCGCCACGTTGTATTCGTCGAGATATTTTTGAACTTGGGTTTTTTCCGTCACTTTTGTATAGAAAGAGTAATTCCCCGAAAATCCCCAAGCCGAAAGGTACGCCGTTGCATCTTTACCGCTAAACGGCGCAATTTGTCCATCCAACAAGTAAACAGTTAACGGGTTGCTTGCTAGTGAGCTACCTACCGTTTGTTCAATCGTAATAGACCAATAACTGTAGTTCCCGCTAGAATGAAGTCCCTCATACTTAAAGGTCAATGTGTATTCATAGCTACCCGTTAAATTCGATACGTACGCTTCACACGGACCACCTGCATTAGAGAACCCTTTCTGATTACCGTGGGGATCGAGATACGTCAACGTATTCATGGATTGATCAGCATTTTTATTGTTATCTCTGTCGTGATCATTATCAAAGAACAAACGCACCTGACTATATAAATTATATTCTATGTAAAGTTTAACGTTATCCGTAGAATTCAGCGGATATGTCGTCGGCTCTCCCGAAGTAAAAGCAAGCCCGAAGCGCGCACCACTAACCTGATGGCTTGCGCCAAGCGTAAGCGTTAATCCATCTAATTTAACAGCCGTATTACCCTTGCTATAATGCAGCCAATCCCACGTCGCGTTAGAAAACGTACTGATGCCCGTTGCGCTGTCATAACTCGCAGAAGGACTGCCATTGCCAAGCGACCACTCCATCGCCACAGCATCTGCCGAGGCTATAGTCACGTCGTTCTTCTTCGCCGAACATACGCCGCCAAATACTATGCACAAAGCCGATAATGCGCCTAATATACTTACGAGATATTTTTTAATCGTTTTTCTCATTTTCTTCTCTTCCTTTTTGATTTCTTTAAGCTCTGTACAGCCTTACATCTCTACGTCGGGCAATTCCACACCTACACGTGAAGAGCTATTCCCTGTACTCTCCTGCGACGAATTCGTTTGTCCTTTGGATTTGCACCCACAAACAAGTAGCGCCGCACAAACAACCGCTAACAAAAATATTACTTTCCTTTTCATAGCATTAAGATGTGAAATCCAATTCGTCTTCAGGCAACTGCACGCCGCTTAACGTGACAATGTCTTGGGCTATGCACACAATCTCTAATCTAATAGGTACGTATTCTTTCACTTTCTTTCTCCTTTCTTACCTTTCGTTTCTATGTCAAAATTGTTAAAAAATTGTTTCTCTTTGGTTGCGATAGAGCTTACGGTAATATAATATCGGGCAACTCTACACCGTCGCCTACCAACGTTCCCGTACCCAGAGAAGACGTAGATTCACTCTTCTCTTCACTCTCAACGTTCTCTTCGCTTTCTATGGACGAACTTTCTTCCACAACAGAGCTATCTGTTATCTCCGCGCTTTCTGCACTTTCTTCTCTCTCTTCACTTTGTTCACTCGACGATTGTTCCACGCTCGATGTAGCGGAGCTATTATTGCCCTTCTCGGCGCACGCGATCAGGGAAAGTGAACACAGCGCAAGCAATGCCAACAACGCCTTTTTCATAAATTTCATATATCTATCCTTTTTTTGAAAAAACTTTTCTAAATAAATGTTTTATTTGCTGATAAAATCAGCAAATAGTCCCGCGGGACTGCGTTTTTTATGATTGCTATGATCGATTTTGGGTGGAAGATTTAATATTTTTTCAAAATACCAACCCATTTTAACAGTTATACTATACCACTTTTAGCTGCAAAAGGCAAGAGTTTTAGCGTATATCATAAACATTTATTGTTTTTTGTCGAAAAAAGAAAGCATTAAAGCGAGACTACAACGTCGTTGCAATCTCGCTTTGTTTATCTATCATATTGTCACCGTCAAAGTGTTGCCGTCCGAAATGACGTTTTCCGTTCTCCCGTGACGTCCCCATTGATAATCGTATTCGAATACCGTTTCCGCCTCGCACGTGAGTGTAAACGTCATACGCTCCGTCGGCGCAAGCTGCGCGCCGTAATAAGAGATTCCGTTCAGCTGAAACATCGCAAAACCCGTCGAAGACGTGCCCGAGGCTTGCAACGTCACTTCGTACGTGCCAGCAGACAGATCATAGCGGAGCTTTTCACCTTCGTGCGCGATCGACACGCTACCGCCTTCCACCACCAGCGACATTTTATAATCCGCCGTCGCTACCACGGACGGTTTCGTGGAAACGTCCGCCGTAAACATCGCATACGTGGAGAAACTGAGCAATCCCACACATACAGCGGCACTCAAAATGCCGGCAATAAAGGTGTTTTTCCACGTCTTTACGCTCGATTTTCCTTTCTTATATTTATATTCTTTTCTCACGACAAAGCCTCACCGTCACACCTGTGCAGCCAACAACATCACGTCGATTACGAACGATTTGTTTTGGTACTCGTTGCCACTTTCTTCACGCATATGCACCGCGAAAGCTACATACGCCGAAGAATTCGGCGCTACGTACAGATATTCTTGCCCGTTCAATGCGTTCATACCGTCGTGCAAATCGCGCACGCCTTGCGTTGCGACAAAATCCTTCCACGTGAGATACGTACCGTTTGCCTGTGCGCCTTCGATCGCCGCGTACTCGAACGCACCGTCCATTTCGCCCATATCTGCCGATAACGTCAGCATACATTGAATATGATATTCGCTGTCGTTTTTGATCTGCAAATAAACGGTCTGCGCCGTGTCGGGTGCCCACTCGCCCCCGAACAATACGCCGTCCGTCAGCTCTTCGTATTCACCGCTAGCGGCGTAATAATTCAGCTCTACGTTTGCGTTGCCCGATACGATCACCGAACTGTCCTGCCCATTTTTTTTCACGAGTTTCGGGATGGAAATCGTGAGCAAAAAACACTCGAATAACAACACGAGAACGAACCCGATATTCATGATCAAATTGGAAATTGCACCATTTTTCTTTGCCATATTATCTTCTCCTGTTATGTGCGCCGTCGCTTGCCGTTATGGTGCGTCGTCGCCTTCTGTTTCTTCCTTGCACGCGCCTTGCTCCTTTTGCTTTTTCAATTCTTCGCGGAGCAAACGCATTTCTTCCAACATGCGTTGGTTTTCTTCCTTTTCTTTTTGCAATTTTTCACGTTCCGTTTTCAGTTCGTCCGTCTTTTCGCCGCGGTACTCTCTGTATGCCACCACGCAATTCCAGCCCTGCACCACAATCAAAAATGCAAACGGCAACAGCACGAACGTGATATACCCTTTCGGAGTTTTCAAAAAGTTGAAAAACCGTCCTGCCGCAGGCACTCTGCCTACGTATTTGCCCTCGATCCACTCGTACGTGACAATTACAGCGTCGTCCGTGCCCGTCGTCGTACCATACGTAATGAACCCAGGTTTGCCCTTGTCGTCCACCGTCTTTACACGGATTTTGTGCGTGACCGTCTCGCCGTAGCTCTCTTTGTTTTGCGAAATGAACGCGATCACGTCCCCTTCCTGCAAAGATTCGGGATCGACTCCTTTAATGAAAATCAAATCGCCTGCCGCAAAATCCGTCGCTTTCATCGAGTCGGAAAGTACGACGTACATTTTCACGCCGAAAACTTCCTTTTTCTTGTTAAACGTAGACGAGGCGAAAACGGTAAAAATCACCGTCAGGAGTGAAAACGCAAGCAACACGTACGAAAAAATATTGATAATTTTCTTGTAAACGGGAGTTTTTTCTTCCGTTTCGACCGCCGTTTCGGACGTTTCTTCTACTGTCGTTTGCACAGTTGATTCCGTTGTCGAATCCGCCGTCGTCGGCGTTTTTACCGTTTCGGGCGAAGTCTCTGCTCTAGGCAAATCCTTGCCGTTTTCCGTATTCAATTCCGACATTGCGTTTTCCTCCTAGTTTTTTGTGTGGTTGGGTGGTTAATTCCTTATGAAATCAAAGAGCCATCCAACAAATAATAAATAACATCCAAGATTTCCTCAAAAGTGATCATTCCTTTCCCCACCGCGACCTTCAAATAAACCGCAGGCGAAGAATTATAAGCCTCTTCCGAAATATAATCTTTGAAATCCTCATACGTATACAGACCATATTTTTCAATATCTGCCTGCATTTGTGCTTCGTTATACTTCAAATCACCATCGTATGCAAAATAATTCACAAGCCCCGTAATATCCCCAGGAATATTCGGTGTGTTCAAGAATCCGTTCGCAAAGCTATTCATATGGAAATAGGTAACGGGGCAGAAAATACGAACCACTTTCTTAACGATTTCACCGCTAATCAGACGAACATTTTCGCTCAATTTCGTTGTTTCATTCAACGTATAGAACTCGTGCCCGATATACTCCTGATAATTCTCAGGCGTTATATACACGTACTGCATTAACGTCATATCAAACAACCCGTGCGACGATACGATCCCCAATTCTTTACCGTTTTCGAACTGCAAATACAAAACGTCTCTTTCCGTTGCCTCGTTTTCATCTGCATGCGTATTAAAAATCAAAGGCATCGCCTCATATTGACCACTAACATGGTTAAACGCCAAGATCATATCGCCTACTTGCAAATCTTCTACTGCTTTTTGCGTACCGTCCGCAAGCGTAATCATCGTGCCTTCTATAATACAAGAAGGCTCCTTTCCGTTTGTACTATCAAACGTCTTCCATTGTACCGTCGACACCGAGCCGTTGCTTGCCTTGGCGTTATACCACTGCATTGTTTGCGTATCCGTGGATTGACCATTGGGATCGGTAAACGTATACGTGATCTTTACGTCAAAATCTTGATTCGTCGTCTTTGCGCGCACGTAGTTATCGTTATCCAAGGACTGTGGATAGATATAAACTTTATTATTATAGTTTGTAAACTGGTGCGTTGTTGCGCCGCTCTTCCAGCCCGAGGAGAATTTCATTGTCAACGTAGAGCCGTCCGCAAGCGTATAGGTGAATGCGTTTGCGTTGCTATTACCACTACCCGTAGGCAACGTCGTCGTATCCGAAAGATCCAGATTTACCAACGTGCCGCTCTTGTTATAATAATTGATCTTTATGCCCTCGTAAATGGGAACGGCTTCACCATAACCTTGAGACGTTTGATAATACGCATATACGCAATTACTCGTATCAAACTGATAATCGCCACTCATATTCCATACGGGCGCAGGATAACCAAGCGTAGCCACTTCTACCGTGATCGTCCACGTATAGTCGATACTGCCCTCGATCGGATTGCCGTCTTTATCATAACCAGCATCGTTAGTCGTCACCTTAAACGTTAACGTTTGTTTTGTCCCGTCTGCCGTATTGATTGTCAAGGAATTGCCACTGATCTGCGTACCATTCAAGAACACAGTATGCGTAAGAGGTGTACCACTCTTTGTGATAGATACGCCCGACAAGTCAAGAACTTTGCTATCACTTGTAAGACCGATCTTTAACGTACCGCTACTTTCGTCATACACACAATAAGTGTCTGCCGTATCGTTCTCGTCATCATCATCGTTATTTGCAGTATTGTCAAACGTAAACGTAGGCGCAACGGGATTAAATCCACTTGCCGAATAGCTCGGTTCAGCCAGATTGTCCTCCGTTATTGCGTTGCCGCCCACCGTATTCACTTTGGAATAGATACCGCCAGCAACCGTTGCAATCGTTGCATTACACGTTCCATAATCCACTGTAGTACGGTTGTCGTGAATCTTGCTCGTATCCCAGTTGCAAGCATACACAAATGCCATATTCACGTAAGGAGCTGTCTCCCCGTCCAAATAATGCCAATATGCACTAAAGGTATTGTTGGTAAAAAATTCCGGAAACTGACTTTGATACGTACTCGGCACAATACTGTTCCATTGAGCTTGGCAGAGCCAGTTGTATTGATTCAGTTCGCCCTCGATATAAAGATCGACAACGCTAGAATCGACCGCAATACCCAAACCGTGCGCCGTTTTACCTTTTCCGTAGGAATCGCTAACGTCGACCTGTACTGTCGTCAAATTTCGAAGAGTGACGTTAGAGCCAGCGCAGATTTGCATATTGGCATACGCACCGCCTGCAAGCGTAGTATTTTCAACCAAAACGTTGTTGCCGCCACGTAAGCAAAGCGCCGTACGCGAACCAGAAATATAGCAGTTGCTAATCGTACAATTACCGCCGTACACTATCACGCTGTTTTTGAAATAGCGCATATTGTAACCATCGCCGTAATCAGGATCGCTCGAATCGGTGATTTTGGCTTGGTCGCGATAAATATACATTTCGGGATAAACTGGTCCTTCTATGCGGACGTTATCCAAATGCCCCCCATTTGCGAGGCCGTCATCCTGTGATGCACCAACGCTAATATAGCCCGTAAAGCCATTCCCTACGTTTTGTACAGACGTTGTGGGCAACTTGACCGTAAAGCCGTTGCCGTAGAACGTATAGCCGTTGCTGACGGTAAACGTACCGCTAACGTCGTTGAGCAACACAACGTTGTTTCCCGTTGCACTCTCTGCCGTCGTTATATTTTTCGCATCAACCACTTCTAAGTTCAAGGTGTAAACATTATTACTTTCAGCATTATTGCTATACTTATCTTTTACCGTTACCTTGATAGGACCTGTTCCTGAAAACTGCAGAATTTTATTGTCCGTAACAGTACAACCAGCACCCGAACCGTCAGGGGGATCAAACGTCACACTTTCAGGAACAATAGGCACTTCCGTTCCAAATTTGTCAAAAAAGAGCTGTTCTACCGTTACCTGATTTTGATTCCCTACGCGGTAAAGATACTCGTTAACGTTTTCAAAAGATTTTACGCGATTGGTCAAATAACTCTTAATGTTCTTAAGATCGTCATCGGAAAAAACAACGGTACTTGTTCCTTGATCGTGGGCATATAAGGCACTTACCGCAACCCACGATATACTACGTTCTGCTACTTCAGAATAAAATGTTTCTCCGTCAACATAATATCCGCGAACAGTAAACAAACGGTCACGTCCATAGTCTGTGTTTGGGATATTATACAAATAAGCAACCGCTTGCAAATACCACTTCGTACCCTCGGACACTTTTTGCCAAGCCCAACCTTCAGTGTCGTTATTAACCGTCACCGCTTTTGCATTTCCGTTTGTATATCCATCAATTAAGTTTTCCCCCTCCTTAATTAAATCGGAGGGCATAATCACCATACCCGTCTTAATAAAATTCTCGTTAGTCGGATCAGTAAATTGCTCTTGGGAATACGTTTTCTCGTTCAACACCACTTCCGCATCTTCGCTGTCAAGGTCTATGCACAGGCGGAAACGGATACCGTTCGTATCTACTCCGTCGACTGTTCCTGCGGAAAGACGGATACTTGCGCCACCAAAATACATACCCTTATTTGACGTTGTCGCGGTTTCTGCTCTTGCCGTTGTCGGAGTAATCGCAGCAAACGCAAAACCGATCAGTGCACAAAAAATCGCACACAGAGCTGATAATAAAAATCGTTTAATCTGTCTTGAAATCTTCATTTTACCACCACCCATTACTTGAATCCTGCACATCAACCCCGGGACTAGTCCGAACAATGTCGCTGTCTTGTATTAAAAGCACGGTGATCTCTACTTTCTCATAATGTTTCATTTTTTTACAAACTCCTGCCTGAAACAAAAATTTCACACTTTCCCCTTTTGCTTTTTTAGATAGCCAAAGTACACCACCGCGCTTTTCAGCCATTTTTTCTACGGTAGTGTACTTTGGCTATCGTTCCGCGCGTTTGCACGCGCGGAACACCAAAATTATGTAATTCTAATTAGAACGTATAGCTCGTAGAGCTGATTACTTTGTAATCGGTTGCATCGTTCGGGTTCGTCAAACGAAGTTCAACCGTCATCGTCGTACCACTGCAAGCACCGTCTTTATCGAACGCACCGCATTGGAAATCACCGCCATCCAACATCTCGATAAGCTCTGCATACGTGATACCGTTCGACACCGAACCGAGCAAGGGCGTCGCTACGTTCGCCTGCGTTTCAGGTGCGTAGAATGCTACCCAATCGGTGCTCCACGCGTCGTACTGACCTGCAAGACCAAGCGTACCTGCCGCAATATTCTTATCAACCGTCACGTAGTAATCTGCAATCCAATCTGCATAGGGGCTAACCGCTGCTTCTGCAGCCGTTTCCGTCGCTTTGAAGGTGTACGCCGTTTCTATCTCGATTATTTCGGTCGAGTTGTAGATTGTCGGTTTCGTTGCGTTGATTGCAGCCAATTCATCCGTCGATGCCGTTTCGATGCTCGCCACGGGCGCTTCGGGTTCGGCGAACGTATAGCTCGTCGAGTTCACAACGATATACTCACCCGTTTCTTCGTTCGTCGTATTGTTGTCGGTGATGTCTGCGGATTTCGTTTCGTACATACGAAGCTCCACCGTCATCGTCGTGCCGTAGTTGTTCGGAGACAGATTGAACGCGCCGCATTGGAATTCCTGCACCAAAAGGCAAAGTTCTTCATAGTTCATACTACCGCCAGCCGTTTCCAACAGACGTACGGGCGTATTTGCTGCTACGTCCTGATCAACGGGAATCGCAACCCACTGGTTGTTCGTATTTGCAGAGCACCAAGATTCGTAATAGCCAGCAAGACCTACCGTGTTTGCCGCTACGTCCTTATCAAAGGAAACCACATAGTCCACGTGCCAGTATTTATACGTTTCTGCCTGTGCCTCATCGAAGGTGTCCGTCGTCGTAAAGCTGTATGCCGTTTCCAGCACTACTTCGCCTGCCTGATAGCCGTAGAAACCTGCGGTGTTGATCGCCGTGAGCTCTTCTTTGTCAAACGTCTTTACAACTGCCTTGGGGGGAATAATCGCGCCTGCGTCATAGTCCTTATCAAAGCTGTCTTCTTCGTACGTGTACTGCGTTGCGAGTACGCGAAGCTCAAAGCTGTCGCCGATCGACTGGTTCTGGTATTCGTTGCCTGCGTTGTCACGCATCTGCAATACGATTGCCGATACCGCCTCTTCACCTGCAAGCAGCGTGCCGTCCAACGTGATGACGCCGTCGATGAGATCTTGGAACGTGCCGTCGGGCGTTGCATCTGCTACGTCTTTCTTCGTCACCGCTTTCGTCGCGTTCGCCACGAGATATACGTCGATCACTTCCGCCAGCTTCCCAACTTCGCCGTTAGGCAATACGTTAAGCTCGTACTGGAAAGAAAGGCTGCCTTCGTTTGCGATCTTTACGTACTTAACGTCGGTGTAGCCAGGTTCCCAGTTTTCGTTGTCGTAGATAGCAGGAGCGTTATCCGCCTCTACGTCCATCCACGTACCACCAAAGGTATCCGTCCAGTACATACCGAGGTCCAGCGTACCCGTCTTAATGACGTTGTTCTTGCTGGACGCGGAGTCCGTAAACCACGCAAACGTCGTGCCTACGAGCATAGACGCGCTGAGCGACATTGCCAAGACACTTGCAATGAAATTGCGTTTTGCCGTTGATTTTTTTGCCATTGTTTTGTTTCTCCTAATATATAATATAATTTTTGATTTCCGTTATCAAGCAAAAATTATGCAGTCGGTAATCGAGCTAGCCCAAGAAGGAAGATCCACCGTGAAAAGCTCCGTGTCATATTCTGCGTCCGTCGTAGGAATTGTGAATACGCTCGCAGTTACCGCCTGACCGTTTACCGTACAGTTTTTCATCGTAATCTTCTGTCCCAGCTCAAGAGCCGAAAGGTCAAGGTTCATATGTTCGATGAACGAACAATCGGTGAAGGTCGTGCTTACGTAAGGTTTTATCACGCGCCCGTAAATGTTGTTGTAATACGTACCCTGTTCAAACGTAACGTTCGTAAACGACGCACTTTCTACGTTTGCAGCGAAACTCGTCCAACCAGCAAGCGTGGAGTTTGTTACAATCAATTTAATAGGCGTAGAACCTTCTTCACCCGTATTGATGGTGTACAGAACGCCGTCGCCGCCGATATTGACGTTATTGAGAATAACGTCCTGCTCTGCATTCATAATCATAATTGCACGGCAAGCGTTCTTGATCGTAAGGTTTTTAACGGTGCCGCCCGTCGTCATAATGCCGTAATCGTCGCCGTAGCATTCGATATCAAGCTCTTTGCCGTTGCCATCCAATACGCCGCCAGTCAATGCAACGCCGTACTTATTACCGTAAGGAGCAGTAGTTTCCGCTTCCATTTCCACGTCCTTATCCAAAGCAACGTAATACCCATTCGCAAGAGCATCAGAAAGCTCCTCCGTCGTCGTATTCTCCGTTACGGTAAGGCTACCACCGTAGACTTGATTGTTCTCGTTGATGAAGTTGAACGTGGTCACGTCCGTATCCGTTTCGTAAATGTACAGACCTTGATCGCCTGCCTGACAGCCGAAGAATTTGCTGTCCTTTACAGAAACGGTAGTGTCTGCATTGAGCGTACCGATAGCGATACCGGGTTTCTTCGTCAGTTTATTGAACGTACAATCTTTTACGATGACAGAGCTGATTTCGCTGCCGTATGCCTCGTGCATTTTCAGACCTCTGTAACCCGTGAACGTGCAGTTCGTAAACTTAGCAGAGCCGCCTTCTACCCAAACGGCATATACGCTCTCTTCGTTGCTTTCAAACGAGCAGTTCGTAAACGTTGCGTTCGTGCCGATCTGAATTTCGTCTGCAAACGTGACGTTTTCACATACAAGTCTCGGGCTACCCATTTCAAGATAGGTAAGTTCCCAAGCGCCTTCATTGTAGGAAACCGAGTTGTCAACTACCGTAAGGTTTTTCAAGATCATCGGCGCTTCGATATCACCCAAAGGCGTGACACCCGAACCCGTTGCCGTGAGCGTATGTCCGTTTCCTTCAATCGTTATTACGGACGCGCGCGTAATATCGTTTTCGCCGTGATGACCTTCCGTTGCCCATTCAACGTCGCTGTTCAGCTTGATGGTAAGGGGCATATTCTCTTTTGCAGACGCCATTGCTGTCAACAAATCTTCGCCGTCGTTGAGTTCAATATATGTACCGAACGTTGCGCCGCCATCGTAATCATCGCCAAAGCTGTCTTCTTCATACGTATACTGCGTTGCGAGTACGCGCAGTTCGAAGCTGTCGCCGATCGATTCGTCCTGATATTCGTTGCCTGCGGTCTCCTGCATTTTCAACACGATCGCGGATACACAGTTCTCACCTGCCTGCAGCGTGCCTGCAAGCGTAATCTCGCCGTCGATGAGATCTTGGAACGTGCCGTCGGGCGTTGCGTCTGCCACGTCTTTTTTCGTCACAGCCGATGCAACGTCTTGCATCAAATATACGTCGATGACTTCTGCAAGTGCACCTACTTCGCCGTTAGGCAATACGTTCATCTCGTACTTGAAGGAAAGAGAACCTTCGTTCGCGATCTTCACGTATTTCACGTCGGTGTAGCCAGGTTCCCATTTTTCGTTGCCGTAGATCGCGGGAGCGTTGTCCCCTTCCGCGTTCGTCCACGCACCACCAAACGTTTCCGTCCAGTACATACCCAGATCCAACGTACCCGTTTTGATGACGTTATTGCTACTGGATGCCGAATCGGTGAACCACGCAAACGTCGAGCCTACGAGCATCGACGCGCTAACAGTCGTCGCCAAAATGCTCGCAATAAAGTTGCGTTTTGCTACGTTTTTCTTAGCCATTTTTATATCCTCCTAATGGTCTAATAAATTTTGTTCCTTTATTGATATTTATCAAAGCGGCGTAATATGTATCGCCGACTTTTTTCGACAAATTTTTTAATCGTGCTTCACAAAAAAAATTTTGTTTGTTGTTCTGCGACAACAAACAACCCCTAGGGGTTGTTGCCCATTTTTACATTTTTTTTGCGTATAACATTATAGCATAATCACTTTTTGAATACAAGTATTTGAACGCCTTTTTACAAAAAAAATTAATTTCTTACCAAAAAAAATTTAACTAAAAAGGCGTTTTTCCCCATTTTAGAAAAAATCTGTTTCTTATTCCCTTTTAATGCAAAAAACTTACATCTGCGACTTCTTTTTTCGTCACCTTACACGACAGCCGCGCTTTATCCCCTTTTATATTATAACAGCGCAAACGCAAATTTTGTTGCATACTTACACGCATTTTTGCATATATTATACTAGATATTTTATCTAGTGTCAAGACATTTTGTGTAGCTATGGTGTAAAATTTTAGTATGGATAAAAAATTTTGTCAAAACTTAAAGGAGGCGCGGAAGTCCTGTTCTCTAACGCAAAAACAGGTAGCTACAGCATTAAACGTCGTAGAGAGTTGCTATGCGAACTGGGAACAGGGCAGAACAGAACCGAACATTGATATGCTGCGAAAGCTCGGCGTAATTTTTAACGTTAGCATAGACGATTTAATCAACGGATAAAGGCGGACGTCCATACGTGGACATCCGCTTTTATATATTATATAAGGAAGTTATTTTTGCAAGGTAATATCTGCTGCACGAATATAGACGTCGCCTTCCGCAGTCGAAGAAAACCCCGTATGCATCGTATTCGCTATGCAAAGGTTGGCACTCGTCCCCTTTTCACAACGGATAAAGGTCGGCATTTCTTCCTCGAATTTCGTGCCATTAAAGAGCAAATTCGTCGTCGGGTAGCAAATCCCGTCTTCGAGAATATGAGCAAAGTGCAGAGAATTATTTTTCAACGTACAATTGATAAAGCGCACGTTTTCCACGGGCGAAATCGACCAGAGCAGTCTGGGAATTTTCTCCGCCTGCACCACTACGTTTTCAAAGGTCAAATTCTCCTGCACGGGAGATTTTGCGTGGGGATAATAGCTACGGGAATAGTCGTCCTTATCAAAATGGATAGAGAACGCAACCGAGCGGTTTTTCTGCAAATAGATATCCTTAAAGTGGATATTTTTGCAGCCTGCGCCGTACAGCGCTCCGTCCTGCACCACCGCCCAAACAATGCCGTCGTATTCCTTTTCACCCTGTTCGTGCGTAGGACGGGTGCGAGAAACGTACGTTTTACCGTCCACGGGCATATACACGCGATACAGGCGGTTGTTGGATACGACCGTGTCCGAACGCTGAACGAGCATACCTTCGTACCAGTCCGTCCACGCGCCTGCCAAAATGCGGCAAAAATACCCCACCGTGGCATCGGCATTGAGATCATAACAATCTTCGATCAAGCCGTTTTCAATCCAGCCCAGCTCTGGGTTGGACGTCACGTAATCGTGCCCGTTGAGCGCAATCGGATCGTCGTACGTGCGGAACAAGCCGTGGCGCACCACAAACTTGCTCCCTCTACCAAAATGCACGGCGTCTTTCATACCTTCGATACGTAAATTTTCCAGCAAAACGTTCTCAAACGTGCAGATATGAATACCGAAATCTTCCACAGGCAAATCATAACACTCGAAATCGCGAATCACCAAATTCTTGATATAGAAAAACGAACAATGTCCACGCAAGCCCAAAATGACCTTTGGGCTTTTTTTCATTTTATCTACGGAACGCACTTCGTTGCAAATCAGGTGCAAACCGATGATTTGGATATTATGATTATACGTTTTTGTATATGCGCCGCTGTTGACGAACACGTAGCCGTTTTCTTTGGGGTTATTTACCCGTTTTATATACGCGCCTGCACAAAAATACAGCGACGTATCGTCGCCCAAAATAATCTGATCGGCGAGCTCGTAAACGCCCGGCTGATCGATATAAATATCGCCGCCGCCCTCTACCGCGCTCTGCAACGCACGCGCGTTTGCCAAACCGTCGTTATCGACCTTAAACCCGTAATCTGCCGCTAGTTTCATTGTTATTCTCCCGTAAGAATACTTATGCAATTATCTTATCATATGCGTTTGGTTTTTTCAAGCGTTTTTGATAAAACATTTTGACAGCAAAGTAAAAAAGGATAGGCGTTTTTGATATACTCCTATCCTTTTTTTTATTATTTTTTGAATTTTCCGAACACTTCGTTGACCTTTGCAAAGCTCGCGAACGTTCCTGGATAACGCTGAATAATTTTCATCGTTTCGCCGACCTGCTTTTTGCGGACAATACAAACGAGCATATATTTTTCCGTGTGCGAATACATGCCCACGACGCGGATTTCCGTCACGCCACGCCCTAATCTTTCCAGCAATTCCGCCGATATTTCTTCGGGCTTGTCCGTGATGATTTCAAATTTATACCCGTTTTTTACGCCCGTCAAGACGTAATCGACCACGATGTTGGCGATAAATAGGTTGAGCAACGTACAGATCACGGGCGTGATCTTCATACCGTACACAAAAAAGGCAATCGCGACTACGCTGCTGTCCATCAAAAAGGACACGTAGGCGATGTTCGTTTCTGGTTTCGCTTTTTTTATAAGTGCGGAAATGGCGTACGTACCGCCACTCGCACCGAAATGCCGCAGCATCAGGGAAAAGCCTATCCCCGACACAACGCCCGTAGCGATGCAGGCAAACACGATTTCAAAATCCGCACCATTGTTGGCAAGGCAATACGGTTTCCAATCGAGTAAAGCGTACACTTCCGTACCGACAGATTGCACGAATATATAGATCATCAAATAGATGCCAAGCTTTCGATTAACAAAAATGCTGACCAATAAAAAAATCGGAATATTAAACGCCAGCATCAAAATTGCCCAGCTCACCCTATAATCGCAAAGATAATAGGTCATCGTTGCCAAACCGCCTACGCCCCCAGGCGCAAAGCCGTTGCTGTTCTGAAAGAAATAATACGCCACAGAAACAATCAGCCCTGCCACAATCGCATACGTGACGTCCACAAGGCATTGTTTGACCGACTGCCCAAGCTTTGATTTATCCATTTTTGTATTTCCTCTTTTTTATTTAATAATAGAAAAAAAAATAAAAGCACTTTTCTTTTATTACGTTTTTAAAAATTCGTCCAAGATTTTTTATTTATATACTTCGTCTCGGGGTTATTTACCTTTTGCGTACGCGCCCACACAAAAACAAAGCGACCTATCGTCGCCCAAAAGAAGCTAATCGGCGAGCTCGTAAACGTCTGGCTGATCGATATAAATATCTTCGCCGCCGCTATTTTATTATTTTCTCTCCTGCAAGGATACTTATGCAATTATCTTATCATATACGTTTGGTTTTTTCAAGCTTTTTTGATCAAATATTTTGACAACAAAGTAAAAAAATATCCATTGGCATATCACTATGGCGTGGTTTTACTATACAAAAAAGCACAGGAACTGTTCCTGTGCTTTTTTGCTGAAAATGATATTGAAAAATTTATTTTATTTATATACTTCGTCAAAGTACAATTTTACACTGCCGACACAAATCACGTCGTACCCGTTTTTATAATTCATAGATACGCCTTATTCCTTCCACTCGTCTGCGAAAGTTTTTACAACAATATCGGAAATTGCAATTTTTTCGTTTGAACGCAAGACTATATCCCCTCTAAATCCTTTTTCAATATCGAAATAATTGTTAGAAAAACGAACATTCTCATTGTTGGGAGTATCCACGAATAAACACCTTGCAAATTCGTTAGCCCACAGCGTTATATGATACACAAATTCACCGTTTTCTTCCGTTTCGGTAACCTCTGTGCGAACGTCCGTTTTCCAAGGATAATCCCAGCCGTTTGGAAACATAATCGTGCTCAAAGATTGTCCGTCTTCCGTAATCAAGCCCGCCGACGTATATTCCGTGCCTTCGCAAATTTCCGCCTTTACCCTTTCGACGCCGTGTGGCGCTACGCACACGGTCAACCCGTTACCGTCCAAACCGCCGCCGTCCATTTTTTTATTCAAATAGGTCATCGTACCTTTAAGCTCCTTATCGGTATCGTTCACCACGCAAAGGTAATATTCCCCATTTTCGCGAATAAAGAAAATCGCACAAGGCTCGTATGCACGCTTTTGATAATAATACGCAGGCTTGCGTTCCAAATAGTAATCGACGACAGCCCAAGTACCGCAGCCCCAAGTATCGTTGTACATCCAATTCATAAACCCGTTACAATCGCCCTTGCGCGAGCGAGCGTACATAATTTCCGCCGCCAACACTTCCGCATGCGCGATCATACTCTTGCGAACGAATTTCTCCATATTGGAAATATCGCCAAACAGCCCCTCCGCGTACCGTTTTTCTTTCGTCAAAAAGCTTTCGCGCGGTATAATATAAGGATTTTCAACGAAATGATATTCCAAAATTTTGCTGTCCGTTTTTAACGCTTTTCTGGGCGTAAAACGTCGCAAGCTACGCAACCGTGACGAGCCCAACGCCGTGCACTCGGACAAAAACGAGCCTTTATTTTGCTCGATATAATCACGGAAATTCGCCACGTCATCCGCATCTAAACACTTTTGCATACACGAATCGTGCGCATCCCCCGTCCTACAATCCCAAGTATTGTCTGTCCAGCTGGTCGGACTGTTGTAAAGATAGGGAATATTCGGCGCTAAATGCCCCGTAATACCACGCAAGGTATAACGCAATAAATCGAGATTGGAATCCCACTCCAACACTTCGTTGCAGCCGCAAAACAATCCGAGGGACACGTGATTACGCAACCGTTTTACTTGATATTCCGCTTCCTTTTCCACGTTTTCCACAAACGCTCTTTCAAACGGAATTTCTGAACAGGCAAACGCAAAATCTTGCCAAACCAAAATTCCCTTTTCGTCGCACAGGTCGTAAAAATAATCCGTTTCGTAAATGCCGCCGCCCCATACACGCAGGATATTGTAATACGCGTCCTTTGCATACGTGAGCAGTTTTTTATACGTTTCTTTTCTTGTCGCGCCAAGCGTCGCGCTGACAAGCACCCAGTTAGAACCCTTGGCAAAAATCACCGTACCGTTGACTTCGAGCATAAATTTGTTGCAATCCGTTCCCACTGCACGTTCCACAATGCGGACTTCCTTAAAGCCAAACCGCCCCGTTTTTTCTTCCAGACACGCACCGTCGTATAAGAGCTCCACCTTGTAGCCGTACAAATTCTGCTCGCCATAGCCGTTCGGCCACCATAACTTGGGATTTTCTATTCTAAAATTCACCAAGCTACAATGCTGGGTGACTGGATATTCCGTCTCTTGCCCGTCCAACGTAATCCGTAGGGTGAATTTTTTATCTCTATAATACTCTCCACCCTTTTTATCGAGTGTGACGATAAAGGAAACGTCCCCGTCGTTGGTCGTACGTAGCTGTATATCTCGCATACGGTTTTCGTGTCCACCCGTGATATAGCAGGGCAGCCAAATTCCCATTGTCGGACAATACGGTGCCCAATCCCAACCAAACTGGCATTGCGCCTTTCGCAGCATCAACCGCCCGTCGCTGAACAACGTACGGTAATTCCCCTTATTCTCTTTGCCGTAGCACACCGCCGAAAAAACCTTAACGGTCAATTCGTTATTCTTTTCCTTTACGCAGTCTTTTATATCGTAATCATAACGCAAAAACATATTCTCGGTTTTCCCGAGCTGTTTTCCGTTCAACGTAATTTCCGCAATCGTATCAATCCCTTCAAACGTTAAAACGATTCTTTGTTGTTGATACAACGTTTTCGACACGTCAAAGCAACACGTGTACGTCCAATCACTCTCGAACACGTTGTCTAAACGTTGCAAATTATCCCCGTGCAACGGATCGTCTATCAATCCGTTTTCGTACAAATCGTTAACAACGTCCCCAGGCACGTTTGCCTGAACGTCCGTATAGTTAGCGCCTGTTATACGCCAATTTTTTAACAGCAATTTTTCCATATTTTCATACACTCTACATTTTTATTCCATCTGCCATTTGTCTAAAAAACAAACGGAACACGCACCCCTGCCTTTTTCGACAGGGGTGATTTTCCGTCCGTTGTCTTTATTTTAGGGCAGGGTTGTTTAGTTACAATAATCGTATTTTCTTTCATAAATAATTCTCCTTAAATTTTAATAAAAATAGTGTTAGGTCAGTTGTGATTTTGTATGAAATTTACTACGGCTTGGGATATTTGCGGTTGCTTGTCTTGAACAAGTCGTCGGCGCTGGCGCGCCGCCGAGACAAGCAACCGCAAAGCAAACTCCACAAACAAAGTAAATCAATGCGCCGACGGAAATCGGGGTTTGCGCTGACCCGCTTGCAAACGCCCGATTATTCTCCGTCGCGCGTAAAATTGATTATGAGCCTTTTTTATTCTGCGTGTTTTCCGCTTCTATCAGGTATCGTATCAGTTCGGGCGAAACGCGCCCCAACAATTCGCCGTCCATAATACATTGGAAATCGTCGGACAGTATCACCTTATATTCGTCAAAACCGTATTGCATAAGAATATCTTCTTCCAAAATATCCGATACGAAAAATTCTTTTACGCCTTTGGA
>JAFTSO010000028.1 GCA_017467265.1 Clostridia bacterium | reverse complement strand
TTCCAAAAGGACGGCTCTCGTGTGGTCGGGCAGGCGGCAAAGCGTCAGGCTGTTGCGAACCCCGATAAGACGGTCATTTCCATTAAAAGACACATGGGGTCTGATTACAAAGTAAAAATCGACGACAAGGATTATTCGCCGCAGGAAATTTCGGCAATGACGCTTGCAAAATTGAAGGCGGATGCAGAGGCGTACCTTGGGCAGACGGTCACCGAAGCGGTTATCACGTGCCCTGCGTACTTCTCGGATAGCCAACGTCAGGCAACCAAAGACGCGGGTAAAATTGCTGGACTGAACGTTCTTCGTATCATCAACGAACCGACGGCGGCGGCGCTTGCTTACGGTTTGGATAAGGACAAGGGCGGCAAGGTTATGATTTACGACCTTGGCGGCGGTACGTTCGACGTTTCCATTTTGGAAATTTCCGACGGCGTATTTGAAGTTTTGGCGACGAACGGCGATACGAAGCTGGGCGGCGACGACTGGGATAATAAGATTATCAGCTATCTCGTGGACGAATTCAAAAAATCGCACGCGATTGATTTGTCCAAAGACAAGATGGCAATGCAGCGTTTGAAAGAAGCGGCTGAAAAGGCGAAGATTGAGCTGTCGGGCATGACCTCGACGAATATCAATCTCCCGTTCATTTCGATGAGCGCGGAAGGGCCTCAGCACCTTGACATCACGTTGACGAAACAGAAATTCGAGGCGATGACGGCAGACCTTTTAGAGAGAACGGTTGCGCCTATGAAGGCGGCTATGCGTGACGCAGGGCTTTCGTACAGCGACATCGACAAAGTTATTTTGGTCGGCGGTTCTACCCGTATGCCTGCGGTCGTTGCAAAGGTTAAGGAAGTGACGGGCAAAGAACCGTTCAAGGGAATCAACCCCGACGAGTGCGTTGCAATCGGCGCAGCGGTACAGGGCGGCGTTTTGACGGGCGAAGTTAAGGACGTATTGCTCCTTGACGTCACGCCGTTGTCGCTCGGTATCGAAACTCTTGGCGGCGTGTTCACCCGTATCATCGACAGAAATACGACGATTCCTGTAAAGAAGAGCCAGATCTTCTCGACGGCGGCAGACAACCAGACGAGCGTGGATATCCACGTATTGCAGGGCGAACGCGAATTCTGCAAAGATAACAAGACGCTGGGCAACTTTATGCTCACGGGTATTGCGCCTGCACCCCGCGGTATTCCGCAGATCGAAGTGACGTTCGATATCGACGCAAACGGTATCGTACACGTGACGGCGCAGGATAAGGGTACGGGCAAATCCACCGATATTACCATCACGTCTTCCACCAACCTGTCCGAAGAAGAAATCGACAAGGCGGTAAAAGAAGCGGAGCAGTTCGCAGAAGAAGACAAGAAACGTAAGGAAAAGGTGGAGAACAAGAATAAACTCGACGGTATGATCTTCTCGGTAGAACAAACGATGAGAGAAGCTGGCGACAAGCTGGACGAGAACGACAAATCCGCGCTGCAAGCGGCAATCGACGCGGCGAAAACGGAGCTTGCCAGCGAAGACGACGACCGTATCAAGGCGGCGTATGACAAGCTGATGAACGACGTGCAGCCCGTCTTTGCAAAGCTGTATCAGCAGGCAGGCGGCGCGCAGGGCGCACCCGATATGGGCGGCGACAACGGCGACACCGAATTCCATCAATAATTTTTGACAGTTTGGCATGAATCGGGTTTGGCGAAAGCCAAGCCCGTATGCTCTAAAAAGGGGAAAACCGTGGCAAGAAAATTTATTTTTGATACCGATTGGTTTACCGATTGTGACGATTGTGTGGCGCTTCGTTTTTTGGCTCGCAATTTGGATAAGGAACATCAACTCTTGGGTGTGAACGTGAGTGCGCGTACGGAAGATGCGTATGCGTCGATTTATGCTTTTTTGCAATCGGAAAAGGTAGATTGTCCGATTGGCGTGGAGAGCGAAAGTTTTTATTTTGAGCCTGTGCGCTATCAAAAAAATATGGCGAAAGGCGTGGCGCGCACAAACGAAAACGTGTGCAGTTCCATCGAGCTTTATAAAAAGATTTTAGAAGAAAACGACGACGTGGAAATCATTAGCGTTGGGTTTTTAAGTTCGATAGAGCGAGCGTTTAAGGCGTATCCGCAGTTAATCGAAAAGGTGAAAGCTATTTGGATTATGGGCGGAGATTGGCGACAACAGGGTGGCAAGGAATATAATTTTTGCGCTGGTGGCAATGCTTACGCCGTGCAGGCGAGTAGGTTCGTGGTGAATGAATTGCCGTGTAAACAAGTGTATCTTGGGTTTGAAGTGGGCGAATCGGTAATCACGGGCAACGAGTTAGATAAGGACGATATTCTATTTGAAGCGATGAAAGATTGGGGCACGGAAACGGGGCGTTGTTCTTGGGATCCGATGACGGTTATGTTGGCGTTCCACGATAAATTCCAAGGTGCGTTTGAGTACGTAGTTGGCAAGGCAAGAGTGGACGAAAACGGCGCAAATTATTTTGAAAAGGACGAAAACGGGAGGCAGGCGTTCGTGGTGAAAACCAAGCCCGATACGTATTATCAAGAAGTGATAAACGGCTCTTTATAAGGAAAGGAACGAATAATACCATGGCAGACAAGAAAAATTATTACGATATTCTCGGCGTGGATAAAAAGGCGAGCGCGGACGAAATCAAGTCGGCGTATCGAAAGCTCGCGATGAAATACCACCCCGACAGAAACAAAGGCGACGAGGCGGCGGCAGAAAAATTTAAGGAAGTCAACGAGGCGCACGAAACGCTCTCCGATCAGCAAAAGCGCGCGGCGTACGATTACGAGCTGGAACACCCGGGTATGGGTGGCTTTGGCGGCGGTTTTGGCGGTTTTGGCGGCGGCGCAGGCTTTGAAGATATTTCGGATATTTTTAGCAGCTTTTTCGGCGGCGGCTTTGGCGGCGGCGCGCGCACACAACAGCAATCGCGCGTGGGCGAAGATATTCAGCGCGAAATGACGTTGTCGTTTATGGACGCGGCGAAGGGTTGTAAAAAGACGTTTGCCTATAATCGCAACGAGCCGTGTGCGGCTTGCGGAGCGACGGGGGCAAAGGACGGCACGGCGTTCGATACGTGTGGCAAGTGCCAAGGCAAAGGGATTATTCAACAGGTGCAAAACACGATGTTCGGGCGTACGATTCGGCAGGTGGTTTGTCCCGATTGCGGCGGTTTGGGCAAGAAAATCCGTGAAAAATGTCCCGATTGTAAGGGCAAGGGCACGCAGCGTAAAGAAACGACGGTGACGATCGATATTCCTGCCGGTGTGGATACGGGCAGCTATATGAAGAAACGGGGTATGGGGCAAGCGGTGCTTGGCGGTACGCCCGGCGATCTCATTATTCTGTTCCGCGTAGAACCGCATAAAATCTTCGTGCGCGATCGTTTTGATCTGCGCGTAGATCTGCCTATTTCGTTTATGACGGCGGCGCTCGGCGGTACGGTGCAGGTGCCCACCATCGACGACACGTTTGAGTTCACGATCCCCGAAGGCACGCAGAGCGGCACGGTATTCACGATACGTGGCAAGGGTATTCGCTCGGCGCGTAGCGGTACGGGCAATCTTATTTTGCGCGTAATCGTGGAAGTGCCTTCCAAGCTCTCGAAGGATCAGAAAAAAGCGCTGGAAAAGTGGGAAGATCACGTAGAGCTCAAGCAATACGAGCGTATGAAACGGTACGCGGACAACGTGGAAACGCTGTACGGCAAGAATCCATATACCAAATAAAACGCAAAACACGGTGTAAAAAACCGTGTTTTTTGTATCGCAAAAGTATTGACAAACGGGGCGAAAGTAGTGTAAAATAACATTGATAACGTAATTCCCGATAAGGGGAGAAAGGAGAAAATTATGAAAACTTGGAAAAAATTGGCGGCACTTGTGTTGGCACTGGGTTTGACGGCAGGTTTTGTAGCTTGCGGCGGCGGTAATGACGGCAACAACGGCGGTAATGACGGCAACAACAGCGGCAGCAGCAATGCAGGCAGCACTTCGAGCGAAACGAGTAGCGAAGTTGTAGGCGAACAGGTATCGGAAGAGGAATTTAACGCGGCGGTAGAGGCGTCCTATGCGGCGACGAACTTCACGGTCGTACAGACGGACGCACACGGTACGACGACGAGCTATTGCGCGGACGGAAAAGTGTATAGCATCGCATCGACGGACGCTGGCGTGATTTCGTATTGCTATATGGGCGCGGTAGATGGCACGTATTATATGTGGACGAGTGAAGACGGCGAACTTTGGGAATATGAAGTGATGGAATTCCCTGACGGTTTCAACCCTGCATCGGGCGAATCGCTGTTGGCAGAGATTATGCAATGGTGTATTTTCAACTACTGGGAATTCAACACGACAACGGGTATGTTCGAATTCTCGACGCTTGGCAACGTAGTTGTACACGCGATGGTATCGGGCGGTAAAATTGTGAAATACCGCTACGAAGAAGGCGTAAGCGATTGGCGGGAAGGCGTTATTACCTACGGCGGAGCAACGGTTGGCGAATTGCCCCCTCTGGACTAAAAAAGATTAATGAGAAAACGGAGCTTTGAAAAACAAAGCTCCGTTTTTTTGTTAGCGTTTTTTTGTAAAAATCAATGTTCGATACCAAATAAAAGATTTGGCTTGATGTCAAATTTTTGATATAAAAGTAAAATGCTGTCGTAACCAGGCTTTTTCTTGCCCAAAAGCCATTGACTTACCATTGTTTGATTGACACCTAAAATATTCGCAAAGGCTTGTTGCGTTAAAGAGTTTTCTTGCATCAGTTGTTTGATTATATCTACATACCACATAATAAAATTATAAGCGTTTATAGGTCAAAGTATTGACATGGGTCAAAAGACCTGATATAATACAGATATCAACAACAAAAGGAGAACTTTGTATGAAAAAGATGCAAAAAGCAATGGGTTTGATTTTGGCATTTGGTTTGACGGCAGGGTTTGCGGCTTGCGGTGGTGGCGACGGCGATGACGGCGGCGCGGATACGGGTGCGGCGAAAGGCGAGAGAGTGACGCTCGAGCAATGGTCGGCGGCGTTGGCGAGCTCGCTTGCGGCGGATAACGTGACGATCAACGGAACACAATCGTATGTATATCACGAAGAGTGGGGCGGCGAAATGCACGCTGGTAGCGGCACGGTGACGGCTTCGATGAAGATTGCAAACGGCGTTATGTATAAAAATATTTCGGGTACGGACGTATTCGACGGGGAAACGGAAACGTGGACGGAAGAATCCTATCTGTTAAATGAAAACGGGACGTATTACGAATACTATAAGGAAAACGGCGATACGGAGTGGAGTCGCGAGGAAAATTATGAAGCGTCCCACGAGCCTAATTTTTCTATGACGGTACAAGGGCTGGTGTTTGGTGATGAGATCGATGCGGCGTATTTGATTTCCGTGTACGAAGAGCTGACGTATGACGAAGCTACGGGAGAATACATTTTTTCGATCAACGAAGAGAGTGATCAGTTAGAAATAAGCATTAAGATCAAAAATGGAAAACTCTACAAGCTGACGCAATATTTCACGGACGCGTATGCCCCCGAAGGCGATTATGACGAAACGACATACGTGTTCGTAAATTACGGTACGACGACGATTGACGGCCGTCCGAACGGTGAAGATTTTGAAGATGGTGGCGTCGGACCGGGGACGAAACCCGTACAGCCTGAATCTGAAGAGAGCGACAGCGTGACGGCTGTCGGGCTGACGGAGTCTGCTTGGAAAAATGCGATTGAGGCTACGCTTGCGCAAACGAATTTCGTCGTAAACGGAAACGTGGCTATGGAAGCTATGGGGGTTAGTGAATCGGGTACGGAAACCCTCGTGTTTGAGGACGAGAAACTGTATTGGGAGTCCAACGCCGTAACGGGCGTTTATCGTAAGTACTACGGCACCGTTTTTAGCGAGAGTCACGGTTACGCGGTTCCCTACGTTTGGAATTGGGACAGTAGTAGTTCATCTTGGGATTGTGAGTATTCGGATATAGGTGTTGTGACGGCACAAAACGCGTTTTCCTCTTTAGACTTCTATATCTATCTTGATGAATTGCTGTATGGCTATCAGTATGCGACCTTTAACGGTGGCGGCGTTGTTGCCAACGTTGACCTTGCGGAGCTTCTGTCAGATTCTACTGTGACGGGTACGCTGGAAATTACCTTTGTGGGTGGTTTGGTTAGCAAGATTAAGGTTGAAGCGGTGGGTGAACTTTTTGAAGGAATGACGTATACCGAAAGATACGAATACACGATCACCTATGGTGGTGCTACGGTTGGGAATTTGCCTGCGGTTACGATCTAACAGAACAATTTTATAGGAACGGAACGGAGCTTTGAAAAACAAAGCTCCGTTTTTGCAATTTCGTGGCAAAAAGTGTAAAAAAAGACAAGACTTTTTTTCATTATCCCCTTGCAATCGCGCGCATTTTGGTGTATAATAGTGCCAACTGAAAAAAATAACCTTTTGGGAGGGAAATACATAATGGCAGAATCCAGACTTATCGGGAGCTATCCCGTAATCGGTATCAGACCCACGATCGACGGCAGACGTGGACCTTTGAAGGTGCGCGAGAGCCTCGAAGTGCAAACGATGAATATGGCGAAACGTGCGGCGGAACTCATTACGAAAAACGTGTTCTATTCCAACGGCGAACCTGTAAAGGTCGTTATCGCGGATACGACGATCGGCCGTGTTGCGGAAGCGGCAGCTTGCGCGGACAAGTTCAAAAAAGAGGGCGTAGATATTACGCTCACCGTCACCCCTTGCTGGTGCTACGGCTCGGAAACGATGGATATGGATCCTATGACGATCAAGGCGGTGTGGGGCTTTAACGGTACGGAACGTCCCGGTGCGGTGTACCTTGCGGCGGTGCTCGCCGGTCACGCACAGAAAGGCTTGCCTGCGTTCGGCATCTACGGTCACGACGTACAGGATCTCGACGATACGACGATCCCCTGCGACGTAGCGGAAAAGATTTTGCGTTTTGCACGCTGCGCGGTGGCGGTTGCTACGATGCGCGGTAAATCGTATTTGCAGATCGGTTCGATCTGTATGGGTATCGCAGGTTCGATCGTGAATATCGAGCTGTTCGAAGAATATCTGGGTATGCGCGTGGAATCGGTGGACGAGGTAGAAATTATCCGCCGTATGACTGAAGGTATTTACGATGAAAAAGAATATCAGAAAGCGCTTGCTTGGGTAAAAGCGAAGTGCAACGCGGACTTCGATAAGAACCCTCCCGAATTGCAGCGCACGGCTGAACAGAAAGAAAAGGACTGGGAATTCACGGCGAAGATGGCGTGCATCATCAAAGACCTTTTCAACGGCAACAAGAATTTGCCCGAAGGCTGCGAAGAAGAGGCAGTAGGTCACAACGCAATCGCAGGCGGTTTCCAAGGTCAAAGACAATGGACGGACTTCTATCCCAACTGCGACTTCCCCGAATCGATTTTGAACTCGACGTTCGACTGGAACGGCGCGCGTGAACCGTATATTTTGGCAACGGAAAACGATACGCTTAACAGCATTTGTATGTTGTTCGGTAAATTGCTGACGGGCAGAGCGCAGATTTTCGCGGACGTTCGTACGTATTGGTCGGGCGACGCGATCAAGCGCGTGACGGGCTATGAAATCGACGGCAAAGCAAAAGAAGCGGACGGTTTTATCCACTTGATCAACTCGGGTGCGGCGTGCGTGGACGCTTGCGGCGAAGTGAAAGACGAAAACGGCAACGCCATTATGAAACAATGGTGGAATATGACGGACAAGGATATCGATACGTGTATGGCGGCAACGACGTGGCCGTATGCAGATCTTGGCTATTTCCGTGGCGGCGGCTATTCGTCCCGTTTTGTCACGCGTGCGGAAATGCCCGTGACGATGATGCGTTTGAATATGGTAAAGGGTATCGGCCCTGTTATGCAGCTGGCAGAAGGCTGGACGGTGGCAATCCCCGACGAAGTCACGCATAAGCTGTGGAAGAGAACGGACTATACGTGGCCTTGTACTTGGTTTGCTCCCCGTATCACGGGTAAGGGCGCGTTCAAGACGGCGTATGACGTTATGAACAACTGGGGTGCTAACCACGGCGCGATCTCTTACGGCCATATCGGTGCGGACATCATCACCCTTTGCTCGATGCTGCGTATCCCCGTATGTATGCACAACGTTGACGAAAAGGACATCTATCGTCCTGCATCGTGGAATGCGTTCGGTATGGATAAAGATGGTCAGGATTATCGCGCTTGTCAGGCGTATGGTCCTATGTATAAGAATATTAAATAATCTTTTTGGATTATGGACAAAAGAGCCGCGCGGAAAAACCGCGCGGCTCTGTTTTTTATGGAGTATTTCTGTTAGTAATTATCTGTTAAACCGAGTAAATAATCGGCAGTCACATTAAAAAGTTTGCATAAGGCGATAAGTGTGGGCGTATTAAGGTCTAATTGCTCTAATTCGTATTTACTGATCGTTCTTTGCGTAGTATTCAGTTCTTTTGCTAATTGCGTTTGTGAAAAACCACGTTCGATGCGCAATTCCTTTATTCTTTGTCCATACATAATGTTCACCTAACTGTTTTCATTTTACCCCAAATTAGACTAAAAATACTTGACGTAGTCC
Organism: Clostridia bacterium; assembly: GCA_017467265.1. Lineage (GTDB taxonomy): Bacteria > Bacillota > Clostridia > Christensenellales > Borkfalkiaceae > Scatosoma. Next base: position 7,545 of record JAFTSO010000028.1, on the reverse strand, counting down.
AAAATGGAGTATAAAATAAGAATACTCCAAAACGGAGCGAATAAAGGAGCTATTATGGAAAGTATTTTGGACGAACTGTATTATGCGGTGTTGGCAAAGGGTGGAAAGCCGTTTGCTTGTCAAGACGAAGAAGTGAACAAGGAAGAGGTGCAGGCGGAAGAAGAATTGAAAAAAGTCTTGTCACCAGAACAATGGTCGGGGTTTGTTACTTTTTTGGATAGATATGCCGAGCGACGGGACGCCGAAATGAAAAATGCGTATCGATGCGGTGTTAGGCAGGGACTTGTTTTGGCTGTGGAGAGCTTTTGCGAAATAAACCGTTGACTTTCGGCGCTTGGCGTGGTATAATAAAGGGCAGAAAAGGAGTGCGATTATGAAATACGTTGAACTCACCATACATACCACGACGGAAGCGAGCGAAATCATCTCGGATATTATGTGGCAGTACACCGATTACGGTGTGACGATCTGCGATCGCGCGGATATTATCGCTTTGCAGACCGCAAAGGAAAGCACGTTTTGGGATTATATGGACGACGAGCTGGAAGAGGGCTTGGCGGCGGACAAGCCGTCCGACGTGCTGGTAAAATGCTACGTTGCCGAAGACGTGGCAACGGAAATTGTCGGCGCGATTTTGCGCGATATTGCGGACGCGAAGGAGCGGAGCGAAGGGTGTGTGCCTTTTGGCACTTTGGAAGACACAAAGCGCACGGTGGACGGCGACGACTGGATCGACGTGTGGAAGAAACATTTCCGCCCGATACACCTTGGCAAGATCGTGGTCGTGCCCGAGTGGATTGAATATGCGCCTGCGGCGGACGAAAAAGTGGTGCTGCTCGATTCCAACATGGCGTTCGGCACGGGTGAGCACGAAACGACGTCGATGTGCGTGGAGCTAATGCAGGAATATATCACGCCGTCGTCCGTTTGCATTGACGTGGGCTGCGGCAGCGGTATTTTGGGGATTTCCGCCATCAAACTTGGTGCGGCGAAGGCGTATTTGACGGACATTGATCCGATCGCGGTGGAGAGCTCTCTGCATAACAGCGAGCTGAACGGCGTTGCGGATAAGACGGTGGTGGCGCACTCTAACCTGCTGGACGATACGCAGGTGCAGGGGGATATTATGATGGCGAACATCACGGGCGAAGTCTTAAAAATGCTCGCGCCGTCTATCCCGAAAAACTTGAAAGCGGACGGCGTGCTGATTTTAAGCGGCATTATCGAGAGTCGTTTGGATATGGTAAAGGCGGCGTACGAAGCCGTCGGAATGCAGGTCGTTTTCGAGAGAAGAAAGGGCGAGTGGTTTGCACTGGTCTTAAAGCATAAATAATAGCTGATTTGTTGGCGAAAGGGGTGTGCCGTGTCTGCGTTGAAACGCTTTTTTGTGGATAAAATTGAAGAAGTGACCGAGCTTTGCGGTGAAGAATTTGAACACGCGAAAAACGTGTTGCGTTTGGGCGTAGGCGACGAAGTGATTTTGCTGGATAACAGCGGCAAGGAGTACACCGCCGTCATCGCACAGGCAGAGAAAAAGCGTATGCTACTCAACGTGGTGCGCGAAGAAGTGGGCGAGCGAGAGCCGCGCGTGGATGTGTGTCTTTTGTTCGGCTATTTGAAAAACGCCGACAAGAACGAATTTATCGTGCAAAAAGCGGTGGAGCTGGGCGTGAAGAGAATCGGCGTTTTCTCGTCGGAGTTTTCTTCGGCGTTTATGAACGTAAATAAGCTGGAAAGACTGAACAAAGTAGCCAAAGAGGCGGCGAAACAATGTTTACGTGCAACCGCACCCGAAATTGTATATTACGATAATTTGGAAAAGGCTCTGCGTTCGGCAGACGGGTATGAAAACAAACTGTTTGCGTGCGAGTTCGCCACCGAAAGCAAGCGGGACGTGTCCGCGCTGACGGGTTCGACGGCGATTGTGATCGGCAGCGAAGGGGGCTTTTCGCGCGCGGAAGAAGAGCTGGCAAATTCGCTCGGCTATGCGTCGGTGACGCTGGGAAAACGCATTTTGCGTGCGGAAACGGCGGCGGTGGCGCTGGCCTCCGTCGTAATGTTTAGCTTGGGAGAACTGCGATGAAGGCGGTCGTTTATACGCTCGGTTGCAAAGTCAATGACGTGGAGAGCGGCTCGATTATACGGGGGTTGGAATCGCTCGGCTATGAAGTTTCGCGTGAATTAGAAGTTGCGGATCTATATATTATCAATACGTGTGCGGTGACTGCTGAGGCGGAGCGAAAGAGCCGTCAAACGGTGGGGAAATTTATCAAATGCAATCCTGCCGCCAAGGTGATCGTGTGCGGCTGCGCTTCGCAAAAATCGCCGACGGCGTTTTTGGAAAAGAGTGGCAGCGTGTACGCGGTGACGGGTGCACAGCGCAAAAATAGGGTGCTGGAAATCGTGCGTGAAGGTTTGGCAGGCGAGCACAAGGGCACTTTGCTGGAAGAGGAAAAAACGTACGAGGAAATGCCCTTACCCGAGTGCTTGAAAACGAGAAATTTCGTTAAGATACAAGACGGGTGCAATCGGTTTTGTTCCTACTGCGTGATACCGTATTTGCGTGGACGGAGCAGATCGCGTGATTTGGAGAGCGCGGCAGCAGAAATTTTGCAAAGCACCGCGCAGGAAACGGTGGTGACGGGTATCGACGTATCTGAATATAAGGACGAAAAGGGGCGCGACCTTGCCGATTTAATGTTGGCGATTAAGGACGCGGACACCCGTATCCGTCTTGGCTCTCTGGAAGTCAGCCTGATCACAGACAGATTTTTGTCTGCGTTAAAGCAAGTGAAACGGTTTGCGCCGCAGTTCCATTTGTCCTTGCAGAGCGGCTCTACCGCCGTGTTAAAGAGCATGAACAGACATTACACGCGCGAAGAATATTTGGCGGCGTGTACGAAAATTTACGCGGCGTTCCCTAATGCGGCGATTACAACGGATATTATCGTCGGGTTTCCGACGGAGACGGAAGAAGATTTTTTGCAGTCGCTCTCCATTGTGGAAGAGGCGGGTTTTGCACAGGTGCACGCCTTTCCCTATTCTCCGCGCGAAGGGACGAACGCGTACAAGCGGTATAAGGAATTGCCGTTCGCGCTGAAAAAAGAGCGCATAGAGCGGCTGCTCGCCGCGGCGGCGACACAAAAGCGGCGGTATATGGAAGGGTTTGTCGGTAAGGAAGTCGAGCTCGTGCCCGAGAATTGTTTCGACGGCTACACGGAAGGATATTCGGAAAATTATATCCGCGTGTACGTGACAGGGGATTTGGGCAAAGCTCCTACCCGTGTCGGCGTAGAAAGGCTGTTTAAGGACGGCGTTTTGGCGCGGCGGTTATAAAAGGAAAACGGTATGCCGCAAGGCAAAGGAGAAAATAAGAAATGGAAAACTGTATTTTTTGTAAGATCGTAGCGGGCGAAATTCCTTCGCCGAGACTGTACGAGGACGATAAAATGATCGTGATTCGCGATATTGAGCCGAAGGCAAAGCTGCACTATCTTTGTATTCCTAAAACGCATTTTGCGTTGCTCTCCGAAATGAACGACGTTCGCGCGGAAATCGTAAAACACTGTTTTCAGGTGATCCCGACGTTGGAAAAACAGCTCGGCTTGGAAGAGGGTTATCGCGTGATCATCAATCAGGGCGAAAACGGTGGACAGACGGTACATCATCTCCATATTCACTTGCTCGGCGGCGAAAAGTTGGCGGACTTTTAAGTCTTTTTTGGCTGCATAAGGTTTAACAACGAATATTTTGGCAATAATACTCTCACGGCAGAACGTCGTGGGGGTATTTTTTATGTGGTTTCGTCGGTTTTATCAGGTTATCGGCACGCTCGTCGCAGCAGCGTTTTTGTGCGTGATCGGATTGGGGCTTTGCGCGCAAAAGACGAGTAAGTTGGGGGCGCTCGATGGAGAACGGGTGTTTTATTTGGACAGTGCGTCGTCGCAGGGTTTACGGACGGAAGAGCTTTCGCCGCTCGATATTTTCCGCGTGAAAGGAGAGAGTGTGCGTTTTGCGCGATCGGGGGAGAGTGAAAGCGCGTTGGTGGCGCGCATACGGGATACGTACGGCGCGGAGCTTTTGTTTAGCGAAGAGATCGATGGCGTGACGTCCTATTATTGCTATACGGGTGCGTGGGATAACGGGATCGCGCTCGGTGGCGTGACGGTGAATTTGCATATCGCCGTGTCGGAAACGGCTTGCTCGGTCGGTACGCCGATTATTTTCGATGGGTTTTGAGAGTAGTTTTAGGCTTTGCTTTGGGCGCGAAAGCGCCGCATAATGAAAAAATACCGTGAACAGGTATAAACGGCGGCGGTAATGGAAAACATTTACATAACAAAACGATTTTCGGAGGCGAAAAAATGAAGGAAAATAACGAAACGAACGAAAAGAACGAGAAGAAGGAAAAGGCTTTTTCGGGCGGCGAAGCACCGAATACGGAAAAGCAAGAGAAAAAGGGCAAGAAAAAGCGTATGAACGGCGAGAAGAAATTTTATCTGTTCACGGCGATTGCTTGCGCGGCGGTGTTGTTGGCGATCATTATTGTAGCGGTGGTGGTGACGAACTCGGGCGCGAGCGAGCAAGCAGGCGTTTTGCCGCCCGTTAGCAGCGACACGTCCTCGGATCACGGGGATAACGGTAGCGGTGACGAGCCTGTTATTACGCTGCCCGAAGGTATGATCGCGCCCGTTGGGACGGTGACGGTGGGGAACGATTACGGTTTTCACGAAAGCCAAACGCTGGGTTGGTATTACGTGCACGAAGGGGTTGATTTTACGGCGGCGGCAGGTACGGAAGTGCTGGCGGCGGACGACGGCGTGGTAGAAAGCGTGTACAAGGACGATTTGTTGCTGGGTACGGAGATTGTCATTTCGCACGGCGACGGGTTGAAAACGTTATACCGCTTTGTGACGGAAAAGGAAGGTTTGACGGTCGGGCAGACGGTCAAGAAAGGGGACGTGATCGCGACGGTGGCAGAGCCGACGGGGAATGAGTATAAGGACGGGGCGCATTTGCATTTTGAAGTGTTAGAGAACGGCAAGAGCGTCGATCCCACAAAACACCTGACTTTGGAAGAAAAATAATGGTGTAAAAGAGTAGGTTTTTATATCAATGCGAAATGCCGTGCGGCGGCTGTGGGTAATACCACGGCCGTCGCGCTTTTCTTGTCCGTTTGGTGAGCGGACAAGGCATATTCCGTTCGTTTTCTGCATACGATATGATGGTAAAAACCAACGAACGGAGAGCGGACGAGATGGGAAAAACTTGGAAAAGATGTTTGTCAGGGTTGTTGGCGGCGGTGTGTATCGCGGTAGGGCTGTGCGCGCTGACGGGTTGTAAGAAAAAAGCAAAGAGCCACACACGGTACGAGATCACGGCGGAGTATGCTCCCGAAAATCGCACGTTGGCAGGCACGGCAAAGGTCACGTATGAAAACGGCGACGACGGGGCGGTGTCGCTGTTAAAATTTCGCCTTGCTCCCAACGCATATCGAAAGGACGCGCTCTATTCGCCCGTTTCCACCGCTTTGCACGCCGCGGCGTATTATGAAGGGGAAAGCTATGGCGAGATGGTGATTTCCAGCGTGCACGGTGCAAAGAGTTGGGAAGTGATGGGTGACGACGAGAATATACTCTACGTCTATCTGCCCGAAACGCTCTATCAAGGAGATAAAATCGTGCTGGATATCGGTTTTTTGACCAAGCTCGCCGCCGTCAACCACCGCACGGGCGTGAGTGAGCGCGTGGTCAATCTCGGTAATTTTTATCCCGTACTTTGCGGTGTAAAAAACGGCGGTTTTTACGAAACGGTTTACTATGCGGAAGGGACGCCCTTTTATACCGACGCCGCCGATTATTTTCTAACGCTCACGCTGCCCAAAGACTACGTAGTGGCGGTGACGGGTGGGGACGTCACGGGGCGAACGCTGGAAAGTAAGAAGGTTTGCACGGCGGCGTGTTCGAACGCGCGAGAGTTTGCTTTGGCGCTTTCTCGCGCGTATAAACGGATGGAAACGGACGTGGGCGGTAAAACGCTCGTCTATTATTACTATGCGGACGAAACGCCGCAGGCGACGTTGGATACGGCGGCGCACGCGTTTACGTACTACGAAAGGATGTTCGGCGCGTACCCGTATGCCGTCTATTCGCTGGCGGAAACGGGGCTGTGTTTGGATTATGCGGCGTATTCGGGACTGTCGTTTTTGTCCGACGGATTGCGTGATTTCGATCGTGCGGCGGCGATCGCGGAGAGCTTGGCGCGTCAATGGTGGGGGGAGTGCGTCGGGAGCGATCAGATCGAGAACGGCTGGCAGAGCGAGGGGTTGGCGGCGTACGCGGCGGCGTGTTTCTTCGACGCGCATACGGAGTATGGCGTTCGGCGCGACGATCTGGTTGCGAAATCTTTGCAGGAATATCGCTCGTATTACGACGTGTACGGCAGCGTTTTGGGGCGAACGGATACGCGTATGACCAAGCACTTGTCCGAGTTTGTGAACGGCTACGAATACCGCTGTATTGCACACGATAAAGCGGTGGTGATGTTCGATACGCTGCGAAAGGGCGTGGGCGATAAGAAATTTTTCGCCGCGTTAAAGCGGTATTACGGTGCAAACCGTTTCGATATGGCGAGCGTGGGCGCGCTTGTGGGCGCGTTTGAGAAATCGGGCGTGGATGTGCACGGATTTTTTGATGGATTTTTGCAAGGCAAAGCAATTTTGTGAGCGGAAAACGCTTGCAAAAACTGCGCCGTCGGGGTATAATGAAAGGGCAAAGACGGAAAGGAGAAAGGACGATGCCTTTTTTACAGTACAAATGCAAAACGTGCGGCAAGAAATTTGACGAGCTGGTAAAGGTCTATACGGACAAAGTGCTTTGCCCCGATTGCGGCGGCGAGACCGAGCGCGATTATTCGGGCGAAATGTATTCCGCGACGGGCAAGACAAGCAAAAAATGCAGCGGAAACTGCAAAACGTGCAGCGGCTGCCATTAAAGCGGAGCGTAAAAACAAAGCCATTAAAGACGGGGGCTCGCACCCCGTTTTTTGAATGTCGCGGGTAGGTGCGCGCGACATAATATATATAATAGTACGGTTTTGCGTGCGAAAAAGTAGCGTGAAGAAAGGTGTTTTTTTGTAAAAATAATTTTTTTGAAAAAAATAAAAAAAATTGAAAAAAATTAAAAAAAACGCTTGACTTTATCTTTCGTAAATGGTATTATATACAAGCTGTCGCCCGTGAAGGGGCGGATTTAACGGCAAGTATCTGTTGATACGGACAAATAGAAGATTAACAACTGCATAGCAAATAGTGATGTTTTTATTATGTAGGAATATGTAATAAAGACGAGTACGAAAGGCAAAGAAATTCATATTAGTGAAGAAAAGCTAATTTGGTTAATAAGCAATAAAAAAGACGTTAAAAGCAATTTTAAGGCTCTTGAAAAGCGAAACGAATTAGTCGAGTAGAAATATAGAATTTTCAAGAAAGTAAAGACGAGTAGAAGAAAGAGAAAGATCAAGCTACAAAGGGCTTACGGAGGATGC
>JAFTSO010000027.1 GCA_017467265.1 Clostridia bacterium | reverse complement strand
GTTATCGTGTATCAGGAACAGGTTATGCAGATTTTCCAACAGCTCGAAGGATATTCGCTTGGTAAAGCGGACTTGTTTCGACGTGCCATCGCGAAAATGAAGAAGAAATAGCTGATGGAGCACAAGGCCAAATTTAGCTACGGAGCACCCGACGAGGGGATTACGGGCTGTGCGGCTTTGGGTATCCCTGCGGAAGTAGCGGCGAAAATTTTCGGCGATATGGAGAGCTTTGCTTCGTATGCGTTCAACAAATCGCACGCGGCGGCGTACGCGGTGGTTGCGTACCGTACGGCATACTTAAAGCATTTCTATCCCCAAGAATTCTTGGCGGGGCTTTTGAACGACCGTATCGATAAGATTGAAGAAATTTCCAAATATATCCTGTATATGAAGGAAAAGAATATCGCTGTTCTGCCCCCCGACATCAATAAATCAAAGGATATTTTCTGGGTAGAAGGGAACGGGCTGCGTATCGGGCTTGGTGCGCTTCGCGGCGTAGGGCAAGAGGCAATCGCGGCGGTTATCCGCGAACGGAACGAGAACGGGCTGTTTAAGGACTTTGCCGACTTCGTTTCGCGCTGCGCGAAATACGTCAACAAGCGTATTGTGGAGAGCTTGATTTATGCAGGTGCGTTCGATTGCTTTGGATATAACCGCGCGCAGGTGGCGGCGGTGTACGAAGACGTAATGACGCGCGTCAACGCGATGGACAAGCAAAAGGCAGGCGATCAAATTTCACTTTTTGGTAGTATCATTGAAGAACAAGCGATCGAGGTGCGTTTTCCCAATATTCCCGAATACGAGGTGATGGAAAAGCTCTCAAAGGAAAAATCGGTGCTCGGCGTGTACGTCAGCGGTCATCCGTTTGAGAAATTCCTGCCCTATTTTAAGGATAAAACGTTTAATTGTTCGATGCTGAACGCATACGAAGAGAATGAAGAAACGGGTGTAAAAACATATACCGAAATCACCGATGGTCAGCAGGTGACGATGGGCGGTATGATCGGCGCGTTCAAAAAGCTGAAAACGCGTAGCGGCTCGCTGATGGCGTTTATTACCGTCGAGGATATGTCCGGCTCAATCGAGTGCGTATGTTTCCCGAAGATATACGAACGAATTCGCGGTTTCTTGGAAACCGACCGTGTCGTTTCTCTCTCGGGTAAAATCAGTATCGAAGATGAAAAGCCACCCGTAATTATCTTGGATAAAATGACGGAATTTACATTGGACGAACGGACGGAAACGCATACGGAAAACAAAGCTGTGAACGCGTTTGCGCAGCCTGAACGTGCGGAAAAATTGCAAGAGCCGGAAAAGGCAGATAAGGACAAAATTCTTTGGTTGAACGTTGGCGGTATGGAAGACGAAGACGTGGACGAGCTGTTAGAAACGCTTTCTTTCTATGCGGGGGAAACGACGGTTTACTTCGTAAAGAACGGGAAAAAGATGCTCTGCACGCAAAAAGTCACTCCCAATCGTGCTCTGATGGCAGAGCTGTGTAGTTTTCTGCCCGAAAATTGCATAAAACTTGTCTAAAAATTCAAAAAAACAGCGAAAAAGATTTGTTTTTTTTGAAAGATTTGCTATAATATATTTGTATGACAAAAAGATTACCTTGAATAGGGTTGTAGAGAGGTATAGAATATGAAACGTATAGGTTTATTGACGAGTGGTGGCGATGCTCCCGGTATGAACGCGGCGATCCGTGCGGTTGTTCGCTCGGGTATCTATTTTGGTATGGAAGTTTATGGGATCGAGCGCGGCTATGCTGGGCTGATCGAAGATACCGTTGTTCCAATGGAAATGCGTAGCGTTTCCAATATTGTGCAGGCAGGTGGAACGAAACTTCGTACGGCAAGATGTCTGGAAATGCTCACGGTAGAAGGGCAGAAAAAAGCGGTGGATACGCTGGAAAAACACGGAATTGAAGGTTTGGTTGTCATCGGCGGCGATGGCTCGTTCCGTGGGGCAAAGGTGCTCTCCGAAAAATACGGTGTGCCCACAATCGGCATCCCCGGTACGATCGATAACGATCTGGAATACACCGATTACACGCTCGGTTTTGATACGGCGGTCAACACTTGCTTGGATATTATTAACAAACTCCGTGATACAATGACGTCGCACGAACGTGTATCCGTTGTCGAGGTTATGGGTAGACATTGCGGTGACATTGCGTTGTACAGCGGTATCGCGTCGGGCGCGGAAATTATCGTCGTTCCCGAAATTGCGTTCAGCATGGACGAAATTGTCACCCGTATCAACCGTTCGCGTGCCAACGGCAAACACTCGAATATTATCGTCGTAGCTGAAGGTGTTATGGGTGCGGACGATTTCGCAAAGCAACTGCAGGCGTTCACGACGCACTCCGTACGTCCCACGTGTATCGGTCACGTACAGCGCGGCGGTTCTCCTTCGATGGCGGACAGAATGCTCGCGGCACAGTTCGGCAACAAAGCCGTGCGTCTGCTCAACGACGGCATCGGCAACCGCGTAGTCGGTATCCGCGATAACAAGATTATCGATATGGATATCATCGAGGCAGTTTCGATGAAAAAGCGTTTCAATTACGAGCTGTACGAAACATTACAGATGATTTCGATGTAAGTGCAAAAAGCAAAACCTACGCGACCGTCCGATAGGGCGGTCGTTTTTCACGAAGAAATAAAAAATGTTCAGCTATTTTTCGTTTAGGTATTGCAAATTTGGGGTATGTATTATATAATATAAGTGAGATCGATGTAGAATCGGTCTTGGGGGAAAAGATAACGTGATTTTAACGGTGTGTATGAGTCCTTGTACGGACGTGACAATAGAGCTGGACGCTTTCAATATCGGCAAAACGAATATTGTAAAAAGCAAAGCGCTGACATTTGGCGGCAAAGCGCTCAACGTGGCGATCGGGGTGAGACGATTGGGGGAAAGCTGCCACGCAACGGGCGTTATGTACAATGATAACGGGTATATGTTCGAGAACGTTTTGGATAAAGAAGGCGTTCCGTTTACCTTTGTTTGGAATAAAGGCAGGGCGAGGGAAAATTACAAATTTATCGATAGTCGTTCTATGCTGACGGAAGTCAACGACGTGGGCGAAAACGTATCGCCTGAAAAGTTGGAAGAAGTGCTCGCCACAGTACGTATGCTCTCCGCTCGTAGCAGTGTGACGGTGCTTTCGGGTAGCTTGCCGCGCGGCGTTGATCCGTCTTATTACGCACAGCTTGTCCGTGCGGTGGATAAGAATAGCTTGAAGATTGTCGATACGTCGGGACAACGTATGTTTGCCGCTCTGCGCGAAGGCGTTGATCTTGTAAAGCCGAATATTGACGAGCTGGAAGATACGATCGGGAAGAGCATTGAAAGTAAGGAAGATATGTTGGCAGGTTGTCGCGAACTCATTGAGCAAGGCGCAAAACGCGTACTGCTTTCGCTTGGTAAAAAGGGTGCGGTGATCACCGACGGAAAGGAGAGCTATTTTTGTAAGAGCTTGAACGTTGCGGTCAATTCCACGGTGGGTGCCGGTGACGGTATGGTGGCGGCAGCGGCGGTAAAGCTGCAACAGGGCGCGCCCTTGCCTGCGATCTTACGTGCTGGTGTGGCGGCTGGTACGGCGACGGTAATGACGGTGGGGCAGACTTCGTTCACCAAGGAAAAATATAACGAACTGTTCTCGACGTTGCAGGTAAAACAAATTTAAGAAAGATTAGAAAAAGTCCGAAAAACGGGTACGTTTTTCGGACTTTTTGAATATACTATACTATACTTCCGAAAAAGCGTTTTGTAGCAAAAGGCGAGTGGAAACGGGGAAATCCGTGCTGTGCGCCCACGCGAGCGGAGCGTCGGAAATGACGCCCTTTCGGCGTAAGCAAGAACGACAAAAACAAAGGAAAAGACGGTTGTAGGCGCTTTGCAACTGCGCGTTGCAAAGTTCCCAAAACTGCGGTTTTTGAAAAGGGAGTATGTATGAAAAAATCGGAAAGGATTATAGCGGCTATATTGACGATGGTGGTTGGCGTTTTGCTGATTGCGTTAAAGGGGAAATTTATCGGCGTGATTGCCGCAGTAGCAGGGGTAGCTCTGGTGGTGCTGGGGATTGTCGATTTGTTTGGTGGCAGCGTGCCGCCTGCCGTGATAAAGATCGCCGTAGGTGTGTTGATTGTCGTGTGCGGTTTTGCAGTTGTGCGTGCCGTTGTGTACGTGATCGCCGCCGCGCTCTTGATCGCAGGCACACTGCTTTTGTATGACAAATTAAAAAACGGCGTACGTTGTATGGAAACGCCGCACAAAATCTGCGAAATCATAATACCGTCCGTCTGTCTTTTGATCGGCGTTTTACTCTTATTCCACAACGTAAAATTGATGAATCTGCTCTTGATCATTTGCGGTATTTTATCGCTCGTGGAAGGGGGATTGATTTTGTTTAACGCTTTCGCTGAAGATTGACCGCAAATCCTAAACAACGCTCCGTGTTTTCACGGGGCTTTTTTCTTATAGAAAAAAAGGATAAAATCGGCAAAAAAGATAAAAATTTATCGATTTAACGATTAAAAAATAGAAAAGTGGGGGATTATCCGTTTGTGATTGTGAAGGAATTATGATATAATAGAATCGTATAATTGCGTGGAAAACGCTTTGCAACGAAAAATAATTCTATGGAGAATACAACAATGAAAAACAAAGTCACTATTATCGGCGCAGGTTCGGTAGGCGCAACGGTTGCATACACGTTGGTAGCAACGGGTTCGGTAGCAGAGATCGTTATGATCGACGTAAACGAGGCAAAGGCACAAGGCGAAGCGCTTGATATTCGTCAAGCTACTCCGTATCTGCACCCTGTAAAGATCTACTGCGGTACGTACGAAGACGCAGCGGATTCGGACATCGTCATCGTCACCTCGGGTGTGGGCAGAAAGCCCGGTCAATCCCGTATCGACCTTACGCAGACGAACGTAAACATTTTGAAGAGCATTGCTCCGCAAATCGTTAAATACGCTCCCAACGCGCTGTATTTGTTCGTTGCAAACCCCGTAGATATTCTCACCTACGTGTTCTGCAAAATCACGGGCGTACCCAAGAACCGCGTCATCGGTACGGGTACGACGCTCGATAGCATCCGTTTGAGAACGCGCCTTTCCGAGTTGTATTCGGTCAACCAAAAACAGGTGCATGCGTACGTTTTGGGTGAACACGGCGATTCGTCGTTCGTGGCTTGGTCCGCGGCGGACATTTCGGGTGTTCCTCTGGACGAATACGAAAACACACTGACGGATAAGAGCGTATTGAAGATTACGCCGTACACCCACGAAGAAGTGGAAGAATACGTGAAGAAATCGGGCGGTCAGATCATCGCAGGCAAGGGCGCAACGTTCTATGGTATCGCGGCGAGCGTAGCGCAAATCGTCAACAGCATCTATTCCAGCGCTTACACGATTTTGCCTGTATCCACGGTGCTTGACGGCGAATACGGGATTTCGGACGTAGCGCTGTCCACCCTTTGTGCGATCAGCAGTGAAGGTGTAGTGACGACGTTGACGCCGAAACTCTCGGACGAGGAAGTGGAAAAAATGAAACACAGCGCGGAAGTGCTTAAAGGCGTTCTTGCGCAGATCGAAATCTAAATAAAATAACGGAGAGGAAATTATGGAATACCGTATCGAAAAAGACACAATGGGCGAAATGCAAGTCCCTGCGGATAGATACTGGGCTGCACAAACGCAGAGAAGTTATCAAAATTTCCGCATCGGCAACGAAATTATGCCTCGCGAAATCACGCATGCGTTCGGGATTTTGAAGAAAGCGGCAGTGCTCGCGAATAACAAGCTCGGCAAACTTGCCGACGATAAAAAGGACGCGATCTGCGCAGCTTGCGACGAAGTGATTTCGGGCGAACTGAACGGGCATTTCCCGCTCGTCGTATGGCAGACGGGCAGCGGCACGCAGTCGAATATGAATGCGAACGAAGTTATCGCAAATCGCGGCAACGAAATCGCAGGCAAAAAACTGCTCCATCCCAACGACGACATCAATAAGAGCCAGAGCTCCAACGATACGTTCCCGACGGCGATGCACATCGCGGCGGTGGTAGCGATCGAGGATAAGCTCTTCCCTGCTATGGATAAGCTGATCGCAACGCTCAAACGTTTGGAAACAGAAAACGAAGGGATCGTTAAGAGTGGCAGAACGCATTTGCAGGACGCAGTTCCCATCGCGTTCTCGCAGGAAATCAGCGGCTGGACGAATATGATCGAAAAGGCAAAGGCACAGCTGACGTTGGCGTTGCCCGGGCTGAAAGAACTTGCGCTCGGCGGTACGGCAGTCGGTACGGGGTTGAATGCCCCGAAGGGCTTTGCGGAAGAAGTGGCGGCGCAGGTATCTGCGTTGACGGGCAAGGCGTTCGTGACGGCGGAAAACAAATACCACGCATTGACGGCAAAAGACGAACTCGTGTTCGCGCACGGCGCACTCAAAGCGTTGGCTTGCAACCTGATGAAGATTGCCAACGACGTGCGTTGGTTGGCGAGCGGACCGAGAGACGGTCTTGGCGAAATCTTTATTCCCGAGAACGAACCCGGTTCTTCGATTATGCCGGGCAAGGTAAATCCTACGCAATGTGAATCGATGACGATGGTCGCTGTACAAGTAATGGCGAACGACGTTGCGGTGGGGATGGGTGCGTCGCAGGGCAATTTTGAACTCAACGTATTTATGCCCGTGATCATCTACAATTTCTTGCAGTCGGTAAGATTGCTCGCGGACGGTATCACGTCGTTTGAAAGCAACTGCGTAACGGGTATCAAGGCAAATAAAGAAAAGATGCACCACAATCTGTATAATTCGCTGATGTTGGTGACGGCGCTCAATCCGTATATCGGTTATGAAAACGCTGCAAAGACGGCGAAAAAGGCATACAAAGAAAATATTTCCTTGAAAGAGGCTTGCGTAGCGCTCGGATTCTTGACGGCGGAAAAATTCGACGAAGTTTTCCGTCCCGACGAAATGGCGTATCCGCAAAAATAACCGAAGAAAAGCAGGTGTAATTATGAAAATCCGTTATTATCCAGGCTGT
>JAFTSO010000026.1 GCA_017467265.1 Clostridia bacterium | reverse complement strand
TCATACTTTTTAGGCACTTTGTCAAGGTCAATATTCAAACCGTCCGCAAGCTCGCCGATGGCAACCGATACGCCGCCTGCGCCAAAGTCGTTACATTTTTTAATCTTGCGCGTAGCTTCTTTGTTCAAGAACAAACGCTGCAATTTTCTTTCCGTCAACGCGTTGCCCTTTTGCACTTCCGCGCCGCACGTTTCTACCGAGTGCGCGTCGTGCGCCTTGGACGAGCCCGTTGCGCCGCCGCAGCCGTCACGCCCCGTTTCACCGCCCAACAGAACGATCACGTCCCCTGCCTTGGGCGTTTCGCGATAGACCATTTCCTTTCTCGCACCGCCAACGACAAAGCCCGTTTCCAAACGCTTTGCTTTATAGCCTTCGTGATATACTTCGTCAACGATACCCGTCGCAAGACCGATTTGGTTGCCGTACGACGAAAAACCTGCCGCCGCACGCTGCGTGATGGCACGTTGAGGCAGTTTACCTGCCAAGGTATCTTCTAATTTTTCTCTGGGATCGGACGCGCCCGTGATACGCATCGCCTGATATACGTACGTTCTGCCGCTCAAAGGATCGCGGATTGCACCGCCAAGACAGGTAGCCGCGCCGCCAAACGGCTCAATTTCCGTCGGGTGGTTGTGCGTTTCGTTTTTAAACATAACGAGATAACGTTCTTTCTTCCCGTCGATTTCCGCCTCGATTTCAATTGAGCAAGCGTTGATTTCTTCGGAAACGTCCAGATTATCCAAAACGCCGTCTTTCTTCAATTTTTTCGCCGCAATTGTCGCCAAATCCATAAGGCAAGGATATTTGTCGGGACGCGCGCCGTTGAGTTCTTTATACAACTCTTCATACAGGTGGTACGCCTTTTTAATACCCTCGTTCTTCGATGTGATTTTCACGTTTTTAAGCTCGGTCGCGAACGTCGTGTGACGACAATGGTCCGACCAGTACGTATCAATTACTTTGAGTTCAGTCTCCGTCGGATTGCGTTTTTCACTCTTGAAATAATCGCGAACGAACGCCAAATCAAGCGCGCTCATTGCAAAACCTACGTTTTTGTGGTATGCCTTGATTTCGTCGTCGGACATTTCGATAAAACCGTCCACGTCCGCTACGGGTGCACCTTCCACCGCCGCACGTACGAGCGTTTCGGGCTTTTCAAAGCCTACTTCTTCGCTCTCTACGGGGTTGATAATATGTTTTTTGATCGCAACGAGCTGTTCGTCCGACACTCCTTTCGCCATATAAATTTTCGCGCATTTTACGAGCGGACGAGCTTTTCTCGTGAGTAGCTGTACGCATTGTGCCGCACTGTCCGCGCGCTGGTCGTACTGCCCCGTCAAATAGCTGACCGCAAACGCCTTGTACCCCGTCGGGATCTCTAAGTTTTCCAAATACACGTCGTCCACGGGCGGTTCGGAGAATACCGAAGGAATCGCTGCGTTCAATTCTTCTTCCGTCAAACCTTCCACGTCGTAACGGAGCACCAAACGAAAATCTTCCGTCGTAATATTGAGGAGCGTCTTAATATCCGCCGCTTCCTTTCTTGCCTGCACGTTGTCTTTCTTTTCTACAAAAATTCTGTAAATCATATCCGCTCTCACTTACTCCTTTGCAATATCTCTGTACTTGATACCGATGTCTTTTCTGTAATACATGCCGTCAAAGTGAATTTTTTCGGCGTTGGCGTATACCTTTCGACGAGCCGCCTCAATATCTGCGCCTTTCGCCACAACGCCCAGCACTCTACCGCCGCTCGTCACCACTTTACCGTCCTTTTCCGCCGTGCCTGCATGGTACACGGTAACGTCTTTATCCAAATCACCAAAGGTGATTTCTTTGCCCTTTTCGTATTTTTCGGGGTAGCCGCCGCTCGCCAGCACCAAGCACACGCACGCGCCGTCTTCCCACTCGATATCTACTTCGTCCAAACGCTCGTCCACAATCGCCTCAAAAATCTCCATCAAGTCGGTTTTGAGCATCGGCAGGATTACCTGCGTTTCGGGATCACCAAACCGAGCGTTGTATTCGATGACTTTCATACCGTCCTTGGTCTTCATCAGTCCAAAATACAGCACGCCCTTGAACGTACGCCCTTCCGCGTTCATCGCGTCGATCGTAGGACGCATAATTTTTTCCATTACTTCCTGCGCCGTCTTTTCACCGTAAAAAGGTGCGGGCGAGAACGTCCCCATACCGCCCGTGTTCAAACCCTCGTCGTTGTCGAGCGCACGCTTGTGATCACAACTCGTGATCATAGGCTTGATCGTCTTGCCGTCGGTAAATGCGAGCGCAGACACTTCGGGCCCTACCAAAAATTCTTCCACAACAACCTTGTTGCCTGCCGAGCCGAATTTTTGGTCGAGCATCATTTCTTTCAGCCCGTCCTGTGCCTCTTCGCGCGTCATACAGATCAGCACGCCCTTGCCCAGCGCCAGCCCGTCCGCTTTCAAAACGACGGGGATCGCGCACGTTTCCAGGTATTTTTTTGCACTTTCGTAATCGGAGAACGTTTCGTATTGCGCCGTCGGAATATTGTATTTTTTCATCAAGTCTTTCGAGAACGCCTTGCTTGCCTCGATGATTGCCGCGTTTTTGTTCGGACCGAACGCGCGATGCCCACGGCTCTGCAATTCGTCCACAAGCCCAAGCGCCAGAGGATCGTCGGGCGTGACCACCGTAAAATCAATGTCGCCCTTTTGATCAACCCAGTCACCGACCGCCTTTACGTCGCAATAATCGACGTTGACGAGTTCCGCCATTTTAGCGATACCCGCATTCCCTTTCATTGCATAGATTTTATCCACTTTCGGCGACTTTTTCAGCGCCGCGATCACGGCGTGTTCTCTGCCGCCGTTCCCGATTACCAAAACGTTCATATTCCGTTCTCCGTTCGTTTTTTAATGAATGCGTACCGTCCGTCCGCATTTTTCTATTCTGCCTTCGCAAAGCAATTTCACGCACTCGGGCAGCATACTATGTTCTTCCTGCAAAATGCGCGTCTGCAAACTCTCGGGCGTGTCGTCCGCCATAACGGGTACGCTGCGCTGCATGATAATCGCACCGCCATCTACGTCCGCCTCAACAAAATGCACCGTCGCGCCGCTGAGTTTCACTCCGTATTCGATTGCCGCTTTGTGCACGCGTAAGCCGTAATAACCCATGCCGCAAAAAGACGGAATCAGCGAAGGATGAATATTGATGATGGCGTTTTCAAATTCCTTGATAAAGCTTGCAGGCACAACCAACAGCCACCCTGCCAGCACGATATATTCCACGCCAGCACTTTTTAAGGTTTTTACCACGTCTGCGTAGAACGCATCTTTGTCCTGATACTTCGCCTTGTCGTACACGAGCGCGTTAATACCGTGTCTGTTCGCGCGGTCGATCGCCCCGATGTCAGGCTTGGACGCCACCAAATACTCGATTTTGCAAAATTGTTCGCGCTCGTTGGCGTCGATCACCGATTGAAAATCCGTGCCGCCGCCCGACGCAAATACCGCTATTTTTTTCATAGTTTATTTCAGAATAACTTTCTTATCGCCTGCAACCGCTTTACCGATTACAACCACGTCTTCGCCCGTTGCTTTCAAGGACGCCATCGCCGCGTCTACGTCCGCAGGATCTACGCATACGATCATACCGATACCCATATTAAAGGTATTGTAAATCTGTTCGTCCGTGATCCCTGCACGTTTTTGCATTACTTTGAATACGGGAGGCACGTCGTACGATTTCGTATCGATCTCCGCCGAAATGTTTTCGGGCACAATTCTGGGGATATTTTCAATAAAACCGCCGCCCGTGATGTGTGCGATACCTTTTACCTGTACCTTTTCGATAAGCTCCAAAATGCTCTTTACGTAGATACGGGTGGGCTTGAGCAATACTTCCGCGGCAGACGCGCCAAGCTCTTCGTCATAAGCTTCGAGAGCCGCCTTATCGCTGTCGCCAAAGAGTTTGCGCACCAACGAATAGCCGTTGGAGTGTACCCCCGTCGATTTCAAACCGATGAGCACGTCCCCTGCCTTAATGTCTTTGCCGTTGATTACCTTTTTCTTGTCCACGATACCTACCGCAAAGCCAGCAAGGTCGTATTCGCCGTCAGGATAGAAACCGGGCATTTCCGCCGTTTCGCCGCCGATGAGCGCGCAGCATGCCTGACGGAAGCCGTCCGCAATACCCTTAACAACGTCAGCCTCCGCATCGGGATACAGTCTACAGCAAG
>JAFTSO010000025.1 GCA_017467265.1 Clostridia bacterium | reverse complement strand
CAAATACGGCGATTACGTAAAGAATATGTATATCAACGTAGCAAAGGATATGAGTAAAGAGCTCGGCAAGGAAATCCCCTTGGAAGTTGCTAACGACGGCGACGTTACGGCGCTTGCAGGTGCGATTGATTTGGACGACAACGGCGTGCTCGGTATCGCAATGGGTACGAGTGAGGCTGTCGGTTATATCAACGTCAACGGCGGTATCAACGGCTGGCTTTCCGAACTCGCGTTCGCGCCCGTAGATTTCAACGAAGGCGCTATGCAGGACGAATGGAGCGGCGATTTTGGCGTAGGCTGTAAATATTTCTCGCAGGACGCAGTTATCAAGCTTGCAGAAGCAGGTGGTTTCGTGTTTGAGGCAGGTCTTACGCCCGCACAGAAACTCAAGGTGATTCAGGCGCTTATGGAAAAAGGAGATTCGCTCGCACAGCAGATTTACGAAGATATCGGCGTGTATCTGGCGCACACGATTCCGTTCTATGCAAAATTCTACGACATCAAACATATGTTGCTGCTTGGTCGTGTTATGGGCGGTAAAGGCGGCGACGTTATCCTTGCAACCTGCAAAGAAACGTTGGCGGCGGAGTATCCCGAATTTGCGACGATTGACATCGGTTTGCCCGATGAAAATAACCGTCGCGTAGGGCAGAGTATTGCAGCGGCATCGTTGCCTGCAAGCAAATAAAAACGTAGATATACGTCGCAATACTTCGTTGTAGCTCCGTGCCCCTTGCTTGCGTACAAACAGTACGCGCCCGTCGGGGTACTCGTTACGCCTTGTCTTGCTCGTATCTACACGTTTTTAAGAGAGCGGCAATATCACGCCGCAAGGAGAATAACAAATGAAAACTTTCAAAAATGCAACCGTTTACGTTGCAGGAGAAGGCTTGAAAAAATGCAACCTTTCCTTCGACGAAAAAATAGAAAAGATTTCCCGTTGTGCGGATAAAACCGCGGAAGTGATCGAGTTGCCCGACGGCGCAATCGTGCTCCCTGGCTTTATCGATCAACATATCCACGGTGCAGGCGGTTCGGACGGTATGGACGGCACGGTGGAAGACATCGCCATCATCGCGAAAACGATCGCGTCGGAGGGCACGACGTCTTTCTTGGTGACGACGATGACGCAAAGCCCAGAAAACATCACCAAAGCATTGTCGGCGGTCAAGGAATACAGAGCGGCGAATTCCGACGAAGGCGCGCGCGTAGTGGGCGTGCATCTCGAAGGTCCGTTCATCGCGGCTGCGCATAAAGGCGCGCAACCCTTGGAATACGTAAAAGCTCCCGACGTTGAAACGTTCGATAAGTACAACGCGGCGAGCGGCAATTCGATCCGTATCGTCACGCTCGCTCCCGAAGTGGACGGTGCAGCAGAATTTATTCAGCATTTGACGGCGCAGGGCATTGTATCGTCCATCGGTCATACGGGCGCGAAGTATCCCGATATTGAAAAGGCGGTCGAGCTCGGTGCGAGCAACGTCACACACACGTATAATGCACAGACGGCGCTCCATCACCGCGAAATTGGCACGGTGGGCAGCGCGATGTTGATTGACGCGCTCAACTGCGAAATGATCGCAGACACGATCCACGTTTCCGTTCCTGCAATGCGTTTGCTTGTCAAGAATAAGCCTGCGGATAAATTGACGTTGATCACGGACGCAATGCGTGCGAAAGGTTTGCCTGACGGCGTCAGCGAACTTGGCGGTCAAACGGT
This sequence comes from Clostridia bacterium, assembly GCA_017467265.1. Lineage (GTDB taxonomy): Bacteria > Bacillota > Clostridia > Christensenellales > Borkfalkiaceae > Scatosoma. The sequence goes on along the minus strand of JAFTSO010000025.1, from coordinate 5,268 downwards.
GTACGTAAAGGGCGGCGAGGCACGTCTTGCAGACGGCACGTTGGCTGGTAGTGTTTTGCGTATGAACAGAGCGGTGCAGAACTTGGTGGAAAAAGTAGGCGTACCCTTTACGCAGGCGGTGGATTGCGCGACGATCAACCCTGCGAAGAATTTGGGTATCGATAACGAGGCTGGTAGTATCGCGGTGGGCAAGCGTGCAGACTTCACGGTGATCAACGCGGATTACGACGTGTTGATGACGGTGCGCGGTGGCAAAGTCATCTATCAAGCATAAAAAGATTACACCTTATTTCCTCTTATAAAAGGGCCCGAACGGCAACGTTCGGGTTCTTTTTTGCATAGCTTTCCAATAAAAAACATATTTATATGTTTGAGGGTAAAATTTCTTGGCTAAAATTTTTGTTTAGACCGATAGAAATACTTTCAAAAAAACAAAAAATATGCTACAATAGGAGAGTGTGACCATTTGAATACACAAGACCGTTTTTTAGATTATTCCGATTACACGCAGGAAAAACCTTTTGATTTTGCGAAAAACAGCTCTATCGGGTGCGGTGGTAGCGCAGAAATCTGTTTTTACCCCAAGAGCGTGGTAGAACTGACGTCACTTATCGAACGGCTAACAGCGGACGGGATTGGGTATTATATTCTTGGAAATCTCACCAACGTATTGCCGCCCGACGGCGACACAAAACGCGCGGTGATCCGCACGAAAAATTTGAACGGAATACTCTTTACGGATAGCGGTGCTTTCGTATATACAGGGGTGAATAGCGGAGCTTTGATCGCGGCTTGCCGCCGCGAAAAGAAGAGCGGTGCTGAATTTTTATACGGCGTGCCCTGTACGATGGGCGGTGCGCTGTATATGAATGCAGGGGCAGGCGGTAAATATATCGACGAAATCGTGGAGAGCGTGTTGGTTTTACGCGACGGTAAAACGCGCCTGTTAGCGAAAAAAGATTGTGACTACGCCTACAAGCACAGCGCGTTTATGGACAATGGCGACGTGATTTTGGGCGCGTCCTTGCGACTGAAAACCGCTACCGCAGACGAGATCTCCGCGCACGAAAAATATTACGCAGACAGGCGTAAACATTTGCCCACGGGCAGGAGTATGGGTTGCGTGTTCAAAAATCCGCAGAACGCGTTCGCAGGGGATCTGATCGAACGGAGTGGGTTTAAGGGTATGCGTATCGGCGGCGCGAGCGTGTCCGAACGTCACGCAAATTTTATCATCAACAACAGCGGCGCGACTGCAAGCCAAATCCGCAGTTTGATCACGGTGATCAAGAACGGCGTTTTTGCACAGTACGGCGTGCTTTTGGAAGAAGAAATCAGGTATTTGGAGTAAAGGAGCAACAGCAGTGATTTTAACGGCAGATTATCATACGCACACACCGTATTCGCACGGCAAGAATACGGTGGACGAGAACGTGGCGCAGGCAAAGGCGGCAGGCTTACGGCAGATCGCGATTTCCGACCACGGCTTTTCGCATATCATTTTCGGCGTGCGCCGCAAAGAAATGCCGCAATATATAGCCGACTGCAAGGCAGCGGCGCAAAAACACGGCATCGACGTTTTGGTGGGTATTGAATCGAATATTCGCGGTTTGGACGGCAGGGGGGATCTCACGGAAAGGGATTATGAAAACTTCGACGTGTATCTGTGCGGCAATCATATCTACATTTGGTACGACAAATTCGCGGATATGTTCCGATACAGCTATACAAACTTTTTCGCGGAGAAATGGTTTCACGTAAAACATCCGTCCAAAAAGCGTCTGGCGCGCAATACGAAAGCGTATATCAACGCGATCAAAAATAACCCGATTGACGCGATTACGCATCTGAATTATATCTGCCCTGCGAACGCTTTGGAAGTGGCGAAATGTGCCGCGGATTACGGCACGTATATTGAGCTGAACTCCAAAAAGCAGCATTTGACAGACGAAGAACTTTCTGACATCGTGGCGAAGACGGACGCGCGCTTTATCATCAATTCAGACGCGCACGCCGCTGTTCGCGTTGGGGACACAAAGCGCGTAGAAGAACAGCTGGCTAGGCTGGATTTTCCGATGGATCGCATTGATAATATCGACGGGCGTTTGCCCAATTTCCGTTTCACAGAATTCAAGAAACATATGTAAGAGAGAGTATGAATTTTACCGCAGAGATCAAAAAAGAAATCATCAGTCGCGGCATAGGCAGGGGGGCTGACGGGCTTGCCGAGAAAAAGGCAGGCTTTTCCGCGTTCGTTCGCACGAGTGGAGAGCTGTACTATGTAGACGGCACGCCCACGTTCCGTTTGATTAGCGAGCGCGAAAACGTCGCCGAATTTTTTACCGCGGCGTTTTCAGAGCTGTTTCTTGCGGAATTGTCCATTGTCAACGCTACGCTCGACCGCAAGAGCGGCAGGGACAAGCTGCTCTTACAATGTCCGTTGGCTATTTCTGAAAACGCATTGACGGGGCTTGCTCTGCTCCGCAAAAACGGTGAATTCCGCGAGAGTGTTTCGGCGTCCTTGACGTCCACGGAGCGAAGAAAAATTTCGTATATCCGCGGCGCGTTTTTAGGGGGTGGCAGCTGTACCGTACCCACGGGATCGGGCAAGGCAGGGTATCACTTGGAGATTGTTTTCCCCTTGCGAAAAACGGCGCGCGATTTTTGCGATTTGTTGTGCGAATTTGAGATCATAGCCAAGGTGACAAAACGAAAAGATACCTATGTTGTCTATATCAAGAGCAAAGAACAGATCTCCGATTTTTTGGCGGTGATCGGCGCGAAAAAAGCGCTTAAATACCTGTCCGAGCTGGTGGAACAGCGCGATAGGGCGAACTATGACAATCGCGCGCAAAACTGTATGGCAGGGAACGCGGACAAGACGGCAATCGCGGCGGCAAAACAGGTAAAGGCGATCCAAAAGCTCGTCGAGTTGGGCGTGATCGCAGAGCAGAGTGACGAGCTGCAAACGTTGGCGAGGGTGCGCGTAGAAAATCCGTCCTGCTCTATGCAAGAGTTGGCGGATATGTTAAAGATCAGCAAGAGCTGCCTGAATCATCGACTTCGCCGATTGTTGGCGTTGGCACAAAAGACAGAAGAAACAAACGAAGATACGAAGGAATAAACGGAGTAGGCTATGACGGATTTTGTACATTTACATTTGCACACGGAATACAGTTTGCTGGACGGCGCGGCGAAGGTGGACGATCTGGTCGATCATCTCGTCAAGAACGGGATTGACACCTGCGCGATTACCGATCACGGCAATATGTACGCGTCGCTGTATTTTGCCGAAGAGTGCGTAAAAAAAGGAATAAAATACATTATCGGGTGCGAATTGTACGCTGTGGACGATCATTTGCAAAAACAACACGGCGTAAAGAACGAGCATCTCGTTTTGCTTGCCAAAAATAAGACGGGGTATAAAAACATTGTCAAGCTCGACTCCCTTTCGTATATCGACGGGTATTACGGCGGCAAACCTCGTATCAGCTATGATTTGATCAAACAGCACAGCGAAGGCGTTATCTGTCTTTCAGCGTGCTTGGCGGGTAGATTGCCCCAGCTGTTGCTCCGCGGCGAATATGACGCGGCGAAATCTTGGGCGGCGGAAATGAAAGGGGTTTACGGTGACGATTTTTATATCGAATTGCAAGACCATGGGATTGCCGAGCAAAAGCAAATTATGCCCGACCTTATCAAGATTGCACGCGAGCTGGATATCGGGCTGGTGGCGACGAACGACGTGCATTATATCGAAAAAGACGACTGGGAAATGCACGAAGTTTTGCTCTGTATCCAGACGAAATCGACGCTTGCACAGCCGAAAATGAAATTCGAAACGCACGAATTTTATATGAAATCGGGGGACGAGATGATGGAGTTATTCCATTACGTTCCCGATGCGATCACCAACACGCGCGTGATTGCGGACAAAATTGAAGAGCCCGTGTTCGATCTCACGCCCAAGGGTGATCCGATCCGCGACACGTCCTTGATTCCGTTATACAAGCCCGACGACGGCTCAACGTCGCCCGAATATCTCCCTCGTTTGACGTGGGAAGGCTTGCCCAAGCGTTATCCCGAGATTACGGAAACGATCCGTCAAAGGGCGGAATACGAGCTGGGTATCATTATCAAAATGGGCTTTGCCGATTATTTCTTGATTGTGTGGGATTATATCAACTGGTCGCGTTTGCAAGGGATACCCGTTGGGCCGGGGCGAGGCTCAGGCGTAGGCAGTATTGTAGCGTATTCCATCGGGATCACCGACGTCGATCCGTTGAAATACGATCTGATTTTTGAGCGTTTCTTGAACCCCGACCGTGTATCAATGCCCGACTTCGACGTTGATTTTTGTACGAAACGCAGAATTGAAACGATCGAATACGTCCGCGAAAAATACCACCCTGAAAACGTAGCGCAGATCGTCACGTTCGGTACGCTCGCTTCGCGCGCCGTAATCAAGGACGTGGGGCGCGTTATGGGGATTCCGTATTCCGAAACGGACAAAGTCGCAAAGCTGATGGACGGCAAATCGACCATCGGCGAATTGCTCGGCTTGAAAATCCCGAAACTGGAAAAGCAGGTCGCGGCGGAAGAAAACGAAGAAAAACGCGGCGAATTGCAAAAGAAACTTGCCGAGCAAAAGCAAAAGAAAAACCCTGAGTTTATCGAAGTGTACGAATCGAACGACGAATTGCACCGCGTGATCGATATGGGCTTAAAGCTCGAAGGTATGCCCAAGAACACTTCCGAACATGCCGCAGGCGTGGTTATTTGTAATAAGGTACTCTCCGACAACGTACCGCTCGCCAGAAACGGCGAAGACATCGTCACGCAGTTCGATATGAAAGAAGTCGAGGCGGTGGGGATGCTGAAAATGGACTTTTTGGCGCTCACGACGCTCACCGATATTCAAAACACGCTCGAATACATCAAAGAAGGCAAAGGGATCGACATCGATTTCTCCACGCTCGGCGTGGACGTGCCCGAGGCATACCAGCTCATCTCATCCGGGGATACGGACGGGGTGTTCCAGCTCGAACAAGGCGGTATGAAAAAGTTTATGAAAGATCTGCAACCGAACTGTTTGGAAGATTTAATTGCAGGTATTTCGCTGTACCGTCCCGGTCCTATGGACTTTATCCCCAAATATATTCGCAATAAGCATAATCCCGAAGAAATTGTGTACGACACGCCTTTCTTAGAACCGATTTTGAAAAATTCGTACGGCGTTATCGTGTATCAGGAACAGGTTATGCAGAT